>NZ_JBAURI010000233.1:0-3879 GCF_049581145.1 Bradyrhizobium sp. | reverse complement strand
TTTCTACACCGCGCACACGCCCGCAGACATTACGAGCGCGCTGAACGCGATGTTCAACCAGGCACTGGTCACGGCTCATATCACCAACTGAAAGCCCGCGGCGCGGAAGTCCCGCCGCGCGGCCTGGCGCGGTCCTGGTCCTGTCGGCGATGAGGCGGGGCTAGCTGCGCTTGGGCTTGCTTGGCGCCGGGCCGCTGAACAGCTTCTTCAGCTCGTTGAGGCTCTCCGATAGCTTCGGCCATTGGCACGAAAATGTCGGCTGGGCGCAGTTCGGCTTGCCGTGGGATCGCGCATCGCCCGCGGCCAGGGCGGCCTGTTTGACGGGGCGCTCCATCGGCATCGGCACCGGGATCGTCAATCTGTCGGGCTCGCTCTTCAGGGACGCCTCTTGCAAGTCGCGCTGCTGCTTCTCCGCGAGCTCGGCGGCGAGCTTGTTGCGCCGCTGGTTCTCCAGGTAGACGTTATATTGCTGGTCGATGTACTTCTGCTCGTCCGGTGTCGGATTGGGACCAGCGATATCGAAGGTGCGGTCCTGCATGAAATCGTAATAGCTGTAGCCGCCCCCGGGTTTGCGCCGGCCGGCAAACTTGGCGTTGCACTCGGCGAGCGCGGCCGTCTTGTCTTCCTTGTTCACCAGCTTTTCGGCGGCATCTGCGCAATCCTCGAAATCGGCAGGCGCGTGCGACCACCATTCCGCGGAGACACGCAATGGTTGCATCACGGCCAAGCAGCCGATCCCAGCGACGATTAGCGCAGCGGTACGCAATGCGATCACAGACTCATTTCCCCAGCAAGCTGGCCCGACGATTGCCACGAATTGTTGCCATTTTGCGGCGGCGTGCCCGACCGGGAGCGGTACGTGAGTGCTCCAGGGAGTGATGCTATTTGCGCGCCGTGACAGATGGTTGTCACGCGGTATTTTCGAGACCAACCACATCGCTTGCTGACATCACCCTGCATCACACGAAACGCACTCTATTCCAGCAGGACGGAGTCTGTCTCGCTGATTCGTCGCTTCATTTTGACATTGTCAAGATCTAGATCGGCGCGGTGTCGTGACCCGCTCGACGGTATCTTTACGGTGAAAGATAGCGTCAGGGTACGGCTACCTGGGCGCGAGATGACCTGAATCTCGGAGTATTCGCGCGCGGCCTGTCCGGCCAATGCCGCAACGCCGCAGCCGTTTGCCGTCGATGCGGCGAGCGCTTGGTTGTGTTTTATCTCATTCGCAATCATCAGCGTCGACCGCCGCGCGCGGCCTTGCGTTCGATCATGACGATCACAGCGTTGAGCACGCTGTCGATGGCGCCCCGGCGATAGCTCCAGCGTGGATCATCGTTGGGCTTGGCGATCACCATCGTCGCGTTGGCCTCGAACAGCATGAGTTCGCCGGACCTGCCGACCCCGAAGTCGATGCCGGCATAGTCGAGACCCAGCGCGTCCCTGATCCCCTGCAGTGCGCGCATCGCCTTGTCGCCGAGCACGCCCGGCATGTTTTCCAGGAATTTCGCCTCCTCCAGCCGGTGCTCGGGCTGATCGGCCATGTCGGAGCTGAAATAATGCACTTTCCACTGCTCCGAGATCGCCAGATGCAGGGGGTAGAGCCGCCCGTCGATCATCATCACGCGGTATTTACGTGCGTTGCCATCCAGCCCGCGGGCGTCGAGATACTGGATCAGCAGGACCTGGTCACCGGGAAGACCGGCGGCCGCCGCGGGCAAATCCTCCGCCGTTGCAACGCGCACGAAATTGCGCCCGGTGTGGTAGCCGGGGGAACGCAGCAGCAGCGGAAACTCGAATCCCCGCTCCGCGATCCAATTGACGCCACCGGAGCCGGCGAGCAGATCGCGCGCGACCGCGATCGTTCGCGGGGCGACGACGCCGGGTACGGCACGAAGCCGCTCGGCATTGCCGATTCGACCCGTTTTCATCACCGCGCGCGGGTCATTGATGACAGGCACCGTGGCTTGCGCGGTCAGGCGGCAGGCGGCCTCGAGCGCCGGCTCGCAGAGGTCGGCATCGCCGATCGCGTTGAAGATCAGGCGATGCGGCGGCAGCGCGGCCTGGGGTTCGAGATGGTCGGTGACGACGACCGTCGTCAGGAAACGGGTATCGTCGAGGAACAGGGCACTCGGGATGTTGCCGCCGCCGGAGGACACCAGCTGCAGCAGCGAGATCGGCTGCTTGTCGCCGCGATAGGGCAGGGTCGATACGGCATGGCCGCGAAATCCGATCCGAAAATGCTCACGCGCGCCGTCGCGGTCGCCGAGATCGGCGAGCACCGCGCCCAGCCCCTGATGCGCGGGGGCGTGATCCGGATCGATGCGCAACGCCGTCTCGTAATGGTCGCGCGCCTCGCCGTATCTCGTTGCGCGCAGCAAGAGGTTGGCGAGATTGACATGCGGCATCGGATTGTCGGGATGATGCAGGATCGCTTCCGCGTAGACCCGGCAGGCGGCATCAATCGCGCCCATGTCGGTCAACAGCGCGCCGAATTCATTGAGCGCGCTGAAATGGCTCGGCGCTTTGCGCAGAATGGCGATGAAGGCCGTTTGCGCATCCTGGCGCCGATCGAGCGCGCCGAGCAGGGCGGCCCGCTCGACCTCGAGCGCGATGGTGTCGCGATCCGGGACGGCGCGCGCGATCTCGTCCTCGAGCCTGCGCAGCCTTGCTTCCTGCGCCCGCCGCGGCGTCCAATCGGCTCTCACGGTGTCTCGCGGAACGGCCGTCCTCGGCTTTGCTTTCATGCAGCCTGCCCGTCATCGGTTGGGTTGCGATTACATCATCACCGGCTGATTCGCGCATCTCCCCGGAGACAGGCCCATGAGATTGCGGAATATTAAGTCCGACGGCCGGCGCGACCGCGCAAGCTGGAAGGGATTCTTTACCGTCACGCGCCATGGTCAGCCGGGCTTCATCCCGAGAGTATCATCCGTGACCACGAGCGCGTTTACCGCCGTCTCCACCGCCGAAATCGCCCGTTCGCTGGCCGTGCAGCACCTCGCTTGCGGCGTGGAGCATCAGGCCGCCGGCCGGATCGACGACGCCATCGCCGCCTATCAGCGCGGGCTGGATGCCGCCAGCGAGAACCCATCCGGTTGCGCCCCCGAATTGATTGCCGAACTGCATGCCAAGCTGGGCAACGCCTACATGCTTTGCGGGCGGCTCGATGCCGCCGGCGCAAGTTACAAGGCTGCGCTGCGCTTGGCGCCGCAACTGGCCGTGTGCTGGTGCAATCTCGGCAATATCCAGTTGCAGACGGGCAAGCCGCAGGACGCGATCGCGTTCTATCTGCAGGCGCTGCGGGTCAATCCGGCGCACTGGCCGTCGCGCACCAATCTGGCGCAGGCGCTGCTGGCGACCCGGCAATACATCATCGCCAAGGCGCTGCTGTCGGAATTGGCCGAAGAACGCCCGCAGGACGGCCCGGTGCAGCATCAGCTCGGCAAGGCCTGCTTCGAACTGAACGATACCGACGCCGCGACCCGCCATTTCGAGCAGGCGATCGCCGTCAATCCGGACGACGCCGAGAGCCTGTACTGGATCGGCGGCATCCGGCAGAAGGCGGGCGATCTCGATGCCGCCAAAGCGGCGTATGCCCGGGCCGCGCAAATCCAGCCGCTGATCCGCCGCCGGGCCGTCAAATCGCCGCCGGATTTTCGCGTGCTGGCGCTTTACGCGCCGTTTGCCGGCAACACGCCGGCCGAATATCTCTTCAGGGATGCGGTCTACGACACCGACACGCTTTCGCTGCTCGGCGCCGACGAGCCGGATGTCGTGGCGCTCGGCAATGAGCAAGTCGATGTTCATGTCATCGTCAACCTGATTTCCGATGCCGATCAGGCCGCAACGTTGCTGCCTTCGGCCGCGCGGCTGGTT
>NZ_JBAURI010000232.1:0-2477 GCF_049581145.1 Bradyrhizobium sp. | reverse complement strand
GGAGAACAGAGATCATGACAATGAACCGACGCGATTTCTCGACCGCCCTGCTCGCGGGCGCCGCGGCTTCGCTGATCGCCGCCCGCGGCAGGGCCGCCGACGTAACGCCGGTCAAGGCGCGCAACATCGTGCTGGTGCACGGGCTGTTCGCCGACGGCTCGTGCTGGAGCGAGGTGATTGCGCGGCTGCAGGCGGCCGGCCTCAACGTGACCGCCGTGCAGAATCCGCTGACCACGCTGCCCGAGGCGGTCGCGTCCGCCGAGCGCGTGCTGGCGCGGCAGGATGGACCGACGGTTCTGGTCGGCCATTCCTTTTCCGGCATGATCGTCACCGAGGCCGGCGTGCATCCGAACGTCTCGGCGCTGGTCTATGTGGCGGCGCGCGCCCCGGATGCCGGCGAGGACTACACCGCGCTCGCCAAGACCTATCCGACGCCGCCGGCGTCGGCGGGCATCGTGTTCGACGGCGATGAAGGGCGGCTGTCCGAACAAGCCTTCCTGCGCGACTTCGCGGGCGATCTGCCGGAGGCCAAGGCAAAGGTGCTCTATGCAGTGCAGCAGCCGTTCCACAAGGCGCTGCTGACCGGCAAGACCAGCAACGCCGCCTGGCGCTCGAAGCCGAGCTATTATGCCGTGTCGACCGAGGACCGCACCATCAATCCGGACCTCGAACGCTTCATGGCCAGGCGCATGGGCGCCAGCACCATCGAGGTGAAGGCAAGCCACCTCGCGCTGATCTCCCATCCCGACGAGATCAGCAAGCTGATCCTCGACGCCGCGGGACAGTCGGCCTGAGCGGCGTCGGCACCGACGCGGCCGGCGAAAGGTAGCGCGACGGCGCCTTGTAGCAGGACCGTAACAAGGGTGGGCGGAGGCGCCCTTGCGCCGTGCCCGCCTTCTGCGCGTCGACGGGAATGGTGCGTGCCATCCCCGCGCGGCCGCGATCCGCAGAACTACGGAGTGTGCATATTTCAAACGAAGCGGTGCGGTTAGGGAACTGGCAACCTGAAGATGACCATAATTTTTTCATTCAGATTTTGGAGACTTGTACATGCGTAAACCAGGAATGACGCCGGATAGCTTCCCGCATCGCGGCGCGACCGCCACTTTCCGTGTCACCATCGGTCTGGCGCTCGCAGCGGGCGCCGGCACGATGTTGTGGGGCGTCGGCAGCCACAGCCTCTCCTTCGCCAGCGAAACTCCGGCGACGCTCGAGGACCGCGTCGCCGCCCTGGCGGCAGAGCTTGACCAGGTCAAGGCGGGCTCCGCCAAGCTGCGCGAGAGCCAGGGCGACACTTCAGAGGAGCTTGCCCATATCCGCGCCAGCGTCGCCAATGCCGAGATCGGCCTTGCGGCGCTGCGCACCACCACCGACCAGGACGAGGCGCGCGGGCGCGATACGGCGGCCCAGATCGAGTCGAATCTCGCCCAGCTGAAGGGCGAGACGCTCCGCCTCCGCATGGCGCAGGACGACACCGCAACCGAGCTAGGCTCGCTGCGCGCCAGCGCGGCGAACAGCGAGATTGGCGTCGACGCGCTCGGCGCGACCACGGGCGAGCTCCGCCAGCAGATCGAGCACATCGAAGCCGTCAGGGACGCGACCGGCTCGATCACCCGCAGCCGCAAGCATCGGCTTCACAAGAACTGGGTGGCACAGCGCTGAGCCGAGGGCACGACCCTCGCAATCACGGCGAGGGAGTGCATCGTAGTTCGTATCAGCCATCGCCTGTCCGAGGAGGGACGGGTGGGCCAGGGCGCTGTTGCGCCGCGCCCACCTGCACGTTGTTGATGGAAATGGCCGGAACGCATCCGTCATCGCTCTTCGAGCGACGGTGGACGCTTTGCCGTTCCCACGCGAAGACTACGACGCGCGCGCGGTGGCGGCCGGTTGGCCCTTTTGCTTGAGCGCTGCCATCAGCGTCTTGGCGGCCGCGCCCGAGGACGTCGGATTCTGTCCGGTGATCAACAGGCCGTCGCTGACGACGTGCGAAGCCCAGTTGGCCTTCTTCGAGAAGATGGCGCCCAGTTTCAGCATCTCGTCTTCGACCAGGAAGGGCACGACCTTGGTGAGGCCGACCGCTTCTTCCTCGCCATTGGTGAAGCCGGTCACTTCCTTGCCCTGAACCAGGAGCTTGCCGTCCGGCGCCTTGACGTGCCGCAGCGCGCCGGTGGAATGGCACACCACGGCGATGGTCTTGCCGGCCGCGATGAAGGACTCGATCAGCTTGATGGAGTGCTTGTCTTCGGCGATATCCCACATCGGGCCATGGCCGCCAGGGTAGAACACGGTGTCGAACTGGTCCTGCCTGACGCTGTCGAGGCGAACGGTCTTGTCGAGCTGGGCTTCCGCGGCCGCGTCCTTCTCGAACCGGCGCGTGACGTCGGTCTGGAAGCTGGGTTCGTTGCTCTTGGGATCGAGCGGCGGGCGGCCGCCTTTCGGCGATGCGAGCGTGATCTCGACGCCGGCATCCTTGAAAA
>NZ_JBAURI010000231.1:0-7282 GCF_049581145.1 Bradyrhizobium sp. | reverse complement strand
GCCGAGCCTCTGCCGCCGAAGCCGCCGCGGCCCAAAAGGCCGCGGCCGCCGCCGGTGGTCGAGCAGCGGCCTGCTGGCTTCTTCTGGTTCCTGCGCTGACCGCGGCTTGTCTCCTGCGGCGGTCAGCTTGGCCCGTTGACGCCGCGCCAGCGTCCGTAACGCCAAGGCAGATACCATCGCGCCTTTGGCGGCGCCACCGCCGGGACGTTGTCGATGCCGGAGGTACCGAACGGATGGCAGCGCAACAGCCGGGCCAGCGTCATCCATCCGCCGGCCCACAGCCCGAAACGCGCGATGGCCTCGTCGCCATAGACCGAACAGGTCGGCAAGTGGCGGCAATTGTAGCCGACCAGCGGCGACAGCGTGTGCCGGTAGATCCAGATCAGCGCCCTTGCCAGATTGCGCGGCAGCCGCAGCACCGCGCCGGGAAGGCCGGGGCCGGAACAGGAACCATCGGAACATGGATGCTGCGGCGGACAGTCCGCTGGGGCCCGGGATGATTGTTCCGCTGAACGTTTGCTGGGCGGCATGCCGCAATCCTGCGCTGAGCTTTGCGTGGTTCCAGAGCATGGAACTGACGGCTTCGCGTTTTCCGCAACACTTTGCAAAATACGCGCGGTTTTCCGGGGGCGGTGCAGCAAGTCGCTCTGGACGATGCGTAATCCTGCGGATACCATTTTTGTGACGCCTATGTGATTAGAATAGATAGGCAGGTTGGGGCTTTATCGCGCTCGTTTCGGGCTTGGGAAGGAACCCATTTGAAGCTTTTGAGGTCGTCTGATGTTCGCTCCGCGGCGCTCGCTTTTGCCGCGCTGCTCGCTCTCGCTTCCCCCGGCGCGCCGCTGGGCGGAGTGGCCCATGCCGGCACAGCGCTCGAAGAGCGCAAGCTGCCGATGCGGTTCAGCTGGGTCGATTGCGGGCCGAAATGCCACGGCTGGGTTTCGGCGGTCGGCATCGTCACATCGGACAGCCCGGAGGAGTTCGAGGATTTCGCGCATGGACGTCAACTGACCGGCGCGACCGTCGTGCTCGATTCCAGCGGCGGTTCGGTCAACGACGCCATCGTGCTGGGACGGCGCTTCCACGCCCTGGGCATGCTGACCACGGTCGGCACCACCGTGGTGCAGCATGCTGGGCAGGGCGATCGCGCCAGCGTGGTGCCGGAAGGCTATTGCGAATCGATGTGCGTGTTCCTGCTGTTGTCCGGCAAGTCGCGCTATGTGCCACAGCAGGCCCATGTCCGGGTGCACCAGATCTGGATGGGCGACCGCGCCGATGACGCCAAGGCGTCGAGCTACACCGCGCAGGACATGACCATCGTGGAACGCGACATCGGGCGGCTGGCCAAATACACCTTCGACATGGGCGGCGCCGGCGACCTCCTGTCGCTGTCCCTGAGCGTGCCGCCCTGGGATGATCTGCACGAACTGTCCCAGACCGAGCTCAAGCTCACCCATCTGGTGACGACCGACGAAGTGGCCGACGTGCTGCCGCAGAGCGGCAGCGCGTCCGTGCCGATGGCCGAGCTGGCGCCCGATGCGGTGACCAAAGCGGAGTCCAAGCCCGGGTCCAAGCCGGTGCAGGATCGTTTCGCCGACAGCGCGGCGGAGACGGACAGCAATCCGCAGCCGGCCAAATCGACCAGGACCGCCGAAGCGCTGGCGCCGACCGGCGGCGTCGCCGCGCCGGCGCAGTAGCTCTCTCACCACGACCACCTGTCACTCCGGGGCCCGGGGCGAACCTCCGATGCGCAATTGCGCATCGGGAATCCCAGGATTCCGGGTTCGTTCCTGCGTACGTCCCGGAATGACGGCGATGCGGCTTTCACCCCTGCATAGCGGCCGGCTGCTCGCGCCTGGCTTCGATCTGGCCGATCGCGTCGACCACGGCATCGAAGGTGAGAAGCGTGGAGGCATGGCGCGCCTTGTAGTCGCGCACCGGCTCCAACAGCGCGATGTCGGCCCATTTGCCCTGCGGCGGGGCGCCGTTGTCCTTCAGCATCCTGCGGACGGTCTCGCGCAATTCGCGCAATTCGCCGGCCGTGGAGCCCACGACATGGCTCGCCATGATCGAGGACGAGGCCTGGCCGAGTGCGCAGGCCTTCACGTCATGGGCAAAGTCGGTGACGACGGGTCCGTCCATCTTGAGGTCGACCTTGACCGTCGAGCCGCACAGCTTGGAATGCGCGGTGGCGCTGGCATCGGGGTCGGCAAGCCGGCCCAGCCGTGGGATATTACCGGCCAACTCGATGATCCGTTTGTTGTAGATGTCGTTTAGCATAAATCGGGTCTCGGGTTTTGCGGGGCCGACGGCTGACGACGGCCCTTAAGATGACCTTGGCGGTTATGGCCTATGAACCTATATATGGCCCGAACCAGCGGGAATGATAGTGCCGCTTCCTCCAGGCGTCCGGCGGGATATCCGCCTCGTCTGCCGGTGACACTCCGGCCTCTCGGGACCGGTCGAACGGAGTTGACATGGACGCCTTGATCAAATCGATCCGCAAGCCATCTGACGCCAAACTGCCGGAGGCGCGTCCGGCGGAACTGGATCCAGCCGAGTTCCTGGCCGCTGCGGTGCGACCGGACCAGCCGCGGCCCTCGCGCGCCGAGGCCGAGGCCGCCGTGCACACGCTGCTCAGCTATATCGGCGAGAACCCGGCGCGCGAAGGCCTCTTGGATACGCCGCGGCGGGTGGTCGAGGCGTTCGACGAGCTCTATCAGGGCTATCACCAGCGTCCGGCCGAGGTGCTCGACCGCACCTTCGGCGAGACCGCGGGCTACGATGACTTCGTGCTGATCCGCGACATCGAATTCACGTCGCAATGCGAGCATCACATGATGCCGTTCTACGGCAAGGCGCATATCGCCTATACGCCGGTCGAGCGGGTGGTCGGCCTGTCGAAGCTGGCGCGGCTGACCGACATCTTCGCCCGCCGGCTGCAGACCCAGGAGCATCTGACCGCGCAGATCGCGGCCGCGATCGATGAGATACTGAAACCGCGCGGCGTTGCAGTCATGCTCGAGGCCGAGCATACCTGCATGTCGGTGCGCGGCGTCGCCAAGCACGGCGCCATGACCTTCACCAGCCGCTTCACCGGCATGTTCCGCGACAATCCGGCGGAGCAGATGCGTTTCCTGTCGATGGTGCGCGTGCCGCAGCGCTAGCCGCGCCGCCAACTGCAAGGGCAAGCCGTGTCCACCTCAACGACTGAGCGCGAGGAGGGGCTGCAGTTCCAGCCCCGATTCGACGCGTCCGGCCTCGTCACCTGCGTCGCCACCGACGCGTCGAGCGGAGACGTGCTGATGGTCGCGCACATGAACGAGGAGGCCCTGCGCAGGACCATAGCAAGCGGAGAGGCCTGGTATTTCAGCCGCTCGCGCAATGCGTTGTGGCGCAAAGGCGAGACATCGGGCCAGACCCAGCGCGTGGTCGAGATGCGGCTCGACTGCGACCAGGACGCGGTCTGGATCCGCGTCGAGCAGCAAGGCGCCGCCTGCCACACCGGCCGCCGCTCCTGCTTCTACCGCAAGGTCGAGACCGGCGAGGGCGGGGTGACGCTGGCCTTCGTGGATGCGGAGCGGCTGTTCGATCCCAAGGCGGTTTACCACAAATAGGAGCATCGTTCCGAGGGACGCGTCCATCGGGACGATGCGTTGCGTATCAAGCATCGGTTGCAGCATACGCGGCTTGCGCGAGCGGATGTTCGCAAAGCCGACGCCAACCGTACGATCGGTGATCGCAGCTCCTTCCAGCGTACGAATGAGGCCATCGCGCAAGAATGGCAGAAGCAACAGGGGGTGATCGAAGCCCTCGATATCTGCCCGAACGTCCCCAATCACCTGCGCTTCGATTGGTCTTGCGGTTTCTCCGACCTTCAACTTGTAAAGATCGTGTCCGGTATTCTTGCGGCTCGCGACCGCTGCCCCGATTTGCCTTCTTTGCTAGATGATCAGGCAACACAAAGAACGCGTCGATCGTCAAGGAATGACGCGGTCGGCACCGGATACCCCGGGAGATGACAGGCGAACCCAATTCGGTCAGCAATGACCAGGCCAGCCATAGGTAATTAAGCAAGAGGCAAGAATGTCGGCCGGAAGTGCGCCATTCAGGCTATGAACTCATCATTGCCTGCGCCTGATCTGCAAGTGATTGCATTGCCTGCGCCAATGTACAATCGTGCAACAGCAAGTTGGTCGTGCTCCCAACAAATGTGGACCCTCTATCGGATCTCCTCGGAGGAGATCCCGTCGACGGTATTTTGAGATCGTAAACAGGCGTGAGCCGAAAAGGTTGAAATGAGAAAATCATCTGTAAAACTCGCCGAGTTGATATGCCCGGCATGCAATGGCACCGGATTTCCCAAGGTCGCTCAGCCGGTCCAACCGGGCCGCAGAATCTATCCGGTCCAGTGCAAGGCCTGTGGCGGCAAGGGGCGGATAGGGGTCTCCAGTTGAGGAGCCCATTGCCGGGTCTTGTCCGGCACGGCACCCCGCGCATGACGATAGCGGTCCAATTCGCGCGTGATTGAGCCCCTTGCGGGGGCTCACCGCGCAGGGCGAATTGGACCCCGCCGGTCCGCCGCAGAGCGCGGCCCGACAAGCGTAACCCCGCCATCTTGGCGATGCATGACGGCGGATCATGATCCGTCGTACGAACAGTCTACTCGGCGGATGGTGCCGGTGCACAGCGCCACGATCTTGTTCAGAGATCCTTGGAGGCTCGTTCGTTCTCTTCGCGCTGCGGGCTTATGACCCATCCGCCTTTGCGCAGACGCCCTTGGCTGGAACCAGTTTACGGGAAATTCGTCATTACCCAGGAGCGCGGGCCGCAATGAAGGTGGCGGCTCGCCCGATCTGGAGCCACGCCAATGCGCACGCTTTTTGTTTTGCTCGCCGTCCTCTTCGCCGTTCCGCAAATCAAGGCTGAACCCGCAGGCAAACTGCCCAGCTTCGACATCGACCGCAACTGCAGTTCCGAAGCCAGCGCCGGCACCAACGTCCAGCTGACCAAGACGGAATGCGTACGCGACGAGGTCGACGCCAGAAAGCGCCTGGATCAGCAATGGTCGAGGTTGGGATCCCACGTGAGACGCGAATGCGTCGGGGAGAGCACGATCGGCGGCGACCAAAGCTATGTCGAGCTCTTGACCTGCCTGCAAATGTCGTCGGAATGGACCGGAAGCCAGACCGTCGGGCAGGCACCTGCAGATGCGTCGCATCATTGATGGTCGATGCGCGACTCCGACGACGAGCGATTCACCCGATCGTGAGAGGGCCGCCGGCAGTGCGGTGCTATGCTCGTGTCGGGTTGATCGAACCGGTCTCTCGTACCATCAGCGGCCATAGGATCAGAGCCGACAGGCCCGTGCCTGACGGGGCCAGTGCCAACAGGCCAGTATCGTATGGCCAGAGAAAAGCGAGCATCAGCCTCCGCGCCCCCGCCGCGCAAGCGCTTGCGCCGGCGACTCGGGCGCGGTCGTACGAGGCGCTTGCGAATGCGTGTCGTTGTCGAGCCCGCCTGCTCGTCGGCCTGCGCGGGTGTCGGAGCTCGAGCGCGCGATTGCGGCGAAAGCAATCCGGCATCGGGCATTCATCGCATGATCAGGCTTGCCGCCGTCCGGGGCCGATGACCCCCCGCCGATGCCGTGCTCCGCACATGACTGCGCCATGCCATTGCCCGTGATGACGCTCCCGTGTCCATTGTCGGGACGCTGGAACCAAGCCTGCGCGGTCCCGGTTGCATGTTCCGATGCCAACGGGAGGAACGCATGACGATGAAGCGCGCCTGGGCGATGACGGAAGCCTCCACATGCGCAGGCCCGTGAACGCGCGCAGGACCGCACTCGCCATCGTCCTTTGCCTTGCCGCTGCGGACGATTTGAAGGCGGCGGGCGTGCCCAAGCCCGAAGTGCAAAAGCCTGAAATGCCCAAGCCTGGAATGCCCAAGCCTGAAGTGCCCAAGCCTGAAGTGCTAAAGCCTGCAATCCCAAGACTGGAATGCCAAGGCTGCACTTGCGGCGGCAGCGCGGAGCTGCATCCCGCAACCACGCTGCAGGATTGCATTCATGGATGCTCCGTCATCGAGCTCGTCTGCCCCGGACGAGACATCATCCCGACGACGTCAGTCCTCGGCCTTGGATTTGGCGGACAACCCAAAAGCATACCAAAGGACTGCACGATCCGGACCATAGCGGATGGAGGGATGCTGACCGGCAAGCCGGCCTCCGGCTGCGCCAAGGATGCGGCGTCGTCCGGTTTAACTCCTCGTTAACCATATCCGCCGCAGTGTAGCGGCGATGAAGAGCGTCTTTTGGGAGAAGGGCGCTCGAACAGCCTATGCGGTCCGCGGGGAGCGGAGCACCAGATGTCGGTCGACACCTCAAACGCCCAGGCCACCGCAGCGGCCGAACAGACGCGCGCGCGCGTCACCGGGGCGATCAAGCAGGCCGCCAACGCGTTCGGCACCAGCTTCCAGTACATGCTCGCCACCGCGAAGATGGAATCCGATTTCAACCCGGGCGCGGGCGCCTCGACGTCGTCGGCGCACGGGCTCTATCAATTCATCGAGCAGACCTGGCTCGGCACCGTCAAGGAAGCGGGCGGCCAGCTCGGCTACGGCCAATATGCCGACGCCATCAGCAAGACGTCGTCCGGCGACTACACGGTGAGCGATCCGGAGAAGCGCAAGGAGATCATGAAGCTGCGCGACGATCCGGTCGCGGCGTCGGCGATGGCCGCCGTGCTGACGCAGTCCAACAGTTTCCAGCTCACCGGCCAGATCGGCCGGCGCCCGACCGACAGCGAATTGTACATGGCGCATTTCATGGGGGTCGGCGGCGCCGCCAAGCTGATCAACGCCGCCGAGGACAATCCGCGCGCCTCCGCCGCACGGTTGTTTCCGAACGCCGCCGCGTCGAACCACTCGATCTTCTTCGATCGCCAGGGTAGCGCGCGCAACGTCTCGGAAGTCTATGCGGTGCTCAACTCGCGCTACGCCGGCGCGGCCAATTCCCAGGCGACGCAGACCGCGCTCGCGATGTATGGCTCTGCGCCGCCGGCGACACAGGTTGCGTCCGCGGCCGGCGCCGCGACGGCCGTGCCGTCGGCCGCCAACGCGGCGTATCTTGCGACATTCCCCGATGCGCGCGCGGCTTCGCCGGCGGGGGTGTCGGCGTCGAACGCGGCCGACACGTCACCGCCGAGCAGTCCCGCCTTCCGTTCGCTGTTCCAGGTCGACGAGCGCGCGCAGCCGGTCTCCTCCACGGTGCGCGAATTGTGGG
>NZ_JBAURI010000230.1:0-3229 GCF_049581145.1 Bradyrhizobium sp. | reverse complement strand
GGCCGGATCACCGGCAAAGGCTGAAGATGCCGAGTCTGTGGTCGGCATGATCGTCGATTGTGCGGACGCCGCTCCGATCCACGTCGCCGCCGCGAATGTAACAGCAAGATGACTTCTCATGATCAGCCCCAACCCGCGCCCTCGCCGAACCTGCATCCAAGGGTGCGGCGTCCAAGAATGCACCTGACGGATCACGACAGCAAGAGGCGGGCTTGTTGCCGATCTCGCCCTTCGCGGATCCCGCAATGACGGCGGCGGGAGAGTGACAAGCGGAGACGATGATTTGAGGTTGCGCCTGGGCTGGTCTTTGCTCATTCTGATGACGCCGCAGGTCAGGGATCGTCATGTCGCAGGTTCAATTGTCGAGATCGGAAAAGCCTTGGGCGATCGGAGCGCTGCTCACGCTCGGCATCATCCTGATGGGTTTCGTGCTGTCGCTGCCGGTGTTGTTTCTTTCGCTGCTGTTCCAGCCGTTCAATATTCCGGCGGGCTCGATGATGCCGACTTTCCTGGCCGGTGATTATTTCTTCGTCTCGAAATATGCCTATGGCTATAGCCGTTACACTTGGCCGTTTTCTTCGGCGCCGTTCGTGGGACGCGTCTGGGGGAGCGAGCCCGCCCGCGGCGACGTCATTGCGTTCCTGCTGAAGGACAATTCGACAGTTTACATCAAGCGTTTGGTGGGGCTGCCCGGTGACCGGATTCAGATGCGGGATGGGCTTCTTAATATCAACGGCGTTCCGGTTGCGCGCGAGCGCTTGCCTGATTTCGTCAGCATTGATCCGTGCGGGTCCGGAGGTCTGACCAAGACGAAGCGGTGGCGCGAAACCCTTCCGAACGGCGTCAGTTATGAGACGCTCGATTGCGTCGACAATGGATTCTACGACAACACCAATGTCTACACCGTGCCGAGCGGCCACTTCTTCGTGCTCGGCGACAACCGCGACAACTCGACGGACAGTCGCGTGCTTTCCGCGATCGGCTATGTGCCGCTGGAGAACCTGGTCGGCCGCGCAGGCATGATCTTCTTTTCGATGGGGCGCGATCCGGCCGGCACGGGGTCAAAGGTTCGTTTCGAGCGCATCGGTTCAATGGTTCGCTGATGTCCCGATCAGCCCGCGGGTCGAAGGGCCCGGGGAGCCTGCATCGCGAGATGGAGCTCCAAATCCCACAAGAACTGCTCCTGGCTCACGGATTGGACCCATTGCCGTTTGCGCTGCCTGGCGAAGGCCAGCACGTGTGGTGATGTCATGCCGCGATGGACCAGATGCGCCGCCAGCATCAGGCCTGTGCGGCCGTGTCCGGCAAGGCAATGGTAGACGACTGCGCCGCCTTGCTCGATCTCTCGTTCCATCAGCGTGCAGAGATGGAGCGCCGCCTCGATGTCGGGGACGCCCATGTCCCTGATCGGGAGCCAATGATGCTTGAGTCCAAAACGTTCGACCGGGGCATCCAGCGACGTCTCGGTCAGGCTCACCAGGGTCGTGGCGCCGGCGTCGCGAAGCGCCTCGAGTTCCTGCTCCATGTCGCCGAGAACACCGGGCTGACGCGTGCCGGCGAGTTGACCATCGATCAGCCAGCAGAAACCTGCCGGACCCTTGCCGTTCGGTCGGATCGCGCGAGCCGGAGCGGCGGCCTCGATCTCGAATCTGATCTCGGGGTCGGGCCTGCATTCGGGAGCCAGATGCTCCGGCCTGACGTCGAGAGACGGCAAATCGCTGCCGCCGGTCTTCAGGAAATGAGCCGCGGTCTCGGTTCGCGGGGCGACGAAGAACGAGTTCGATGGACTGTGCTCGATGACGTGGCCGCCCGCCAGCAGCACGACCTCATCCGCGATCAGTCTTGCATGGCCCTGATGGTGCGTCACCATGATGATCGTCCGCCGGGCGCTCTCGTCCTTGACGACGGACAGGAGCTGCGCGGCGTCCAGATCGTCCAACCCTGCGGTCAACTCATCGATGCAGAGCAGCGGCGGGTCGCTCGCCAGAGCGCGGACCAGGCTGAGGCATTTGCGATCGACCGGTCTCAACTCCGTCAACCGTGCGTCAAGCCTGTCGATCAGGTGAGACAGATTCGCACGCCGCAAGGCCGCTGCGAGACGTTGCCGCTGCTCGTCCCGGCTCAACTCGCTGCGGTTGATGAAGCCGTTGGCCAGGTAATCGTGCACGTCGGACAGGAACAGTGGAAGTTGTTGCGCAACCAGGGCCGGACGATTGCCGGTGCCCAGAGGTTCACCTCTAAACGTCGCCTCGCCGGAGATTGCTGCAGGATCGGCCGGCAAGCGCTCGCAGCACAGCGTGCGCAGCAGCGTGGATTTCCCGGTCCCTGAAGGCCCCATGATCGCGAGGACGCGCCTGCCGCCGACATCGAGATCGATCGATTCGAAAACCCGCCTGTGACCGTAGCTGACACCGTATCCGCGCAAGGACAAGAGGGGTGGCGGCGCAACTGATGTTGAGGCGAGGGGAGAAGCATTCATCGTGGATCCGAGGCTAGCGATCAATTGTTCGCTGATCTCCCTGTTTCACGGCAAATATATTGCCAAAATGACAACTTCTCGCGAAATGGCCGGTTTTGCCGCCGGGCGAATTGAGGCGAGAGCCTACCGCGCGGACTGCAGCGGACGCAGAGCCGGCCGAACAGCATCTCGTGCCGGCCGTTCGATGGCCATGGTTCGACGAGACAGATAATTGAGTTCGGTTGCGATCAAGATGCAGCGCTGAACGCGCTCTTCCAGCCGGCCTTGATGCTCCTGATAGCTCTGGAATAATGCCGCCGATTGTCCCGCCTGTGGATCGTCGCGGTCGGCTGCGAGAGCCGATTTGCGGCGCTCCAGCAGAGCGGCGAGGTCCTGCACCAGCTTGGAGAACCGATTGGTCACCATGGTGACGTGATTGTTCAGCTCGGCTGCCGCGGTCGCGACCAGGGCCGCGACCGTGGCCTGAAACTCGGCGCTGAGAAGCTCTTCCAGCTTGTGGGCGCGCTGCTTCTGGCCATGCCAAAGTCGCCACCAGGCGTGCCACTGCTCATCCAGTTCAACCGCGAGCTTCCAGCCGAGCGCGCTGATGGATGGCGACGGGTCGACGAGGTTGACCGGCAGATTTTCCAGAGCGAGGGCGTCCTTCGGCCTGAGACCCTTGATCGCGTCGAGCAACTTGCCGTTGGCCGTCCTCTCCAGTCCCTCAAGCTTAGCGGCCGCCTCGCGATAAATCGTCTGAAACTGCTGTTC
>NZ_JBAURI010000229.1:0-19069 GCF_049581145.1 Bradyrhizobium sp. | reverse complement strand
CCACCACCCATGCCGCAGGCGTCGCGCCCGCCGCCGCCGTGACGGGGGTTTTCATCGCTGGCCGCCTCCGCTAAACCCCGCGCCATGAACCGGACTGGACTTTTTATCGCGCTCGGCCTTTCCGCCTGTGTTGGACTGTTGTTCGGGTTCTATCCCGAACTGGACCTGAAGCTTTCGTCCCTGTTCTACGATACGGCGACGAAATCCTTTCCGCTCAAGTCCAGCGCGCTGGCCGAGTTCGCGCGCGATGCCGCGATGTGGATCGCGTGGGGCTTTGCGGCGCCGGCGATCGTGGCATTGGCGATGAAGCTTTGGCGACCGGACCGGCCGTTGCTGATATCCGGGCGGACGGTGGTCTTCCTGCTCGTGACCCTGCTGCTGTCGGCGGGCGTGCTGACAAATCTGACCTTCAAGAGCTATTGGGGCCGGCCGCGCCCGGTGGTGGTGACGCAGTTCAACGGGCCGCAACAATTCGTACCATGGTGGGATCCGCGCGGCACCTGCGATCGAAACTGCTCGTTCTTCTCCGGCGAAGGCGCGACTGCATTCTGGACCTACGCGCCCGCGGCACTCACGCCCCCGGCCTGGCGCCCCGTGGCCTATGTCGCCGCGACCGTGTTCGGGGTTGCGACCAGCGCGCTCCGCATGGCATTCGGCGGCCATTTTTTCACCGATGTCGCAATCGCGGGCCTGGTGACATTCCTCGTGATCTGGCTTTCGCATGGCGCCATCTACCGCTGGCCGCGCACCCGCCTCTCCGACAAGGACATCGATGCCGCGCTGACACGGTTTGCCTGGCCCGGCTATGTCTGGCGGCGGCGGCTCGCAAGGCGCAGCACGCCACGCGAGCCATCCTTCGTTAACCGCATCGTCAACGCCCGGCGGGACGATTGAGCCAATTGGAGGGTTTCCGCAAGCTGGGGTCGTCCAGCTTCGATCATTCGATCGCCATCCGCCATTAAACGCGTGCCGATCGTCGCGAAGTTTGATATTCGCGGCACTCAATTCGCTGGAAATGTCATCCCTTACGACCGATTGGAAGCTTATGAGCACGATCCTGAAAGGCCTGCCCAAAGGGGAAAAAGTCGGCATCGCCTTCTCGGGCGGTCTCGACACCAGCGCGGCGCTGTTGTGGATGAAGCAGAAAGGCGCCCGGGTCTTCGCCTACACGGCTAATCTAGGCCAGCCGGACGAGGCCAATTATGACGAGATTCCGCGCAAAGCCCTGGGCTTCGGCGCCGAAAACGCCCGGCTGGTCGATTGCCGCATGCAATTGGTCCACGAAGGTATCGCCGCGATCCAATCCGGCGCTTTCCATATCTCGACCGGCGGCGCGACATACTTCAACACCACGCCGCTAGGTCGCGCCGTGACCGGCACGATGCTGGTCTCGGCCATGAAGGAAGACGGCGTCAACATCTGGGGAGATGGCTCGACGTATAAAGGCAACGATATCGAGCGGTTCTACCGCTACGGCCTGCTGACCAATCCGGGCCTCAAGATCTACAAGCCCTGGCTCGACCAGCAGTTCATCGACGAACTGGGCGGCCGTGCGGAAATGTCGGCGTTCCTCACTACCAACGGCTTCGACTACAAGATGAGCGCCGAGAAGGCGTATTCGACCGACAGCAATATCCTCGGCGCGACCCACGAGGCCAAGGATCTCGAACGGCTGGACAGCGGCATCAAGATCGTCACGCCCATCATGGGGGTCCCGTTCTGGCGCGACGATTGTGTGGTCAAGGCCGAGACGGTCACCGTGCGTTTTGTGGAAGGGCAGCCCGTCGCACTGAACGGCCAGAGCTTCGCCGATCCGGTCGCGCTGTTTCTCGAGGCCAACGCGATCGGTGGCCGGCATGGCCTCGGCATGAGCGACCAGATCGAAAACCGGATCATCGAGGCAAAGAGCCGCGGCATTTACGAAGCGCCCGCAATGGCGCTGCTGCACATCGCCTATGAGCGCCTGGTCACCGGCATCCATAACGAAGACACCATCGAGCAATACCGGATCAGCGGCATGCGGCTTGGCCGGCTGCTCTATCAGGGGCGCTGGTTCGATTCTCAAGCGCTCATGCTGCGCGAAACCGCGCGCTGGGTGGCCCGCGCAATCAGCGGTGAGGTCACGCTCGAGCTGCGACGCGGCAACGACTACTCGATCCTGAACACCGAGAGTCCCAACCTGACCTATCAGCCGGAGCGGCTGAGCATGGAGAAGGTGGAGGATGCGGCGTTCACGCCGGCGGACCGTGTCGGCCAGCTGACCATGCGCAATCTCGACATTACCGATACCCGCGCCAAGCTGAATCTCTACGCAGCGACAGGCCTGCTATCGGCTGGCGAAAGCTCGCAGATATTCAAACTCGATAGCGACAAGACCTGAGAACGGCGCGGATGCCCCCGTTGCGCCTGATGGGTCCGAGACGGTAGCCGACTTCGTTCCTCCTATTTCGCCCGCAGGGCGTCCAGCAGGGAGCGGAACGCGCGCGCATACGCCGCGCCGGTTTTTGCGATATCTTGACCGGCCGAGCAGGCCACCGCTGCTTCCGTCACCGCGCCGAGCAATAACCGCGCAAGTGGTTCGATCGGCTGCCGTGCAATCACGCCCGCATCCATGGCGGCGGCGAGCGCGAGCGGAAACTTGCCGCCGAAATGCCTGGCATCGATTTCGCGCCAACGCTCCCATCCGAGCACCGCCGGGCCGTCGCGCAGGATGATCCTGCGAGTTGCGCCGCTATTGGCGCAGGCTGAGAAATAAGCCTCGGTTCCCGCCGCCATGGCGGCCAGCGCGTCTTTTTCGGTGCGCGCGATGCGGTCGATGTCGATGACAAGTTCGATCGAAACCTGCTCAAACACGTCCTCGAACAGCGCCTCCTTGGTCGGGAAGTGATGATAGACCGCGCCCTTGGCGACGCTCGCGCTGGCGGCGATATCGTCCATCGTGGTGGCGGCAAAGCCGCGTTCCCCGAAGATGCGCTTCGCGGCCTTGACGATCGCTGCCTGGGTTTTCTCACGCCGCTCGGCCTGGGTTGCCATGATCGTTCTCTAACGCAGTCCGTGGAGCCAGGCCAATTTGACTCGCCAATTTGACTCGTCAATTGACTTGCCGACCAACAGTCAGTAAATACAGACTGATAGTCGGTATTACAGGAGGTTGAAGCATGCCATCACTCGCCACTCTGCAAGCCTTTGCTGCCGCCGTCGAATCCAACGACCACGTCGGCGCGATCCGAAAATTCTATGCACCGGACGCACGGACCCAGGAGAATGACGGTGCCCCGCGGGTCGGCCGCGATGCACTCGCCGAGCGGGAGCAAGCGGTACTGGCGTCGGTAGCCGGCGTCGCGACCAGACGACTCGGACCGCTATTGCTCGACGGCGACCATTCAGCGATCCGCTGGCGCTTCGAATTCACCGGCAAGGACGGCAAAGTCCGCGGCATGGAAGAGGTGGCTTGGCAGACCTGGCGCGGCGAGCAGGTGATCGAAGAGCACTTCTTCTACGATCCGCAGCAGATGACGAGATGAGATGTCTCCACGCCCCGCTGTCGAATAGCTGGAGACGATCGTGCGGCGAAAGCAAGCATCTCGGCATCAAGCGTGCAGCGCCTGCAATTCCTTCAGGATCGCCTCGCCCATCTGTGTGGTCGAGGCCGGCGTGGTGCCCTCCGACCCGATGTCGGCGGTGCGCAGGCCGCTCGCCAGCACGGCGGCGATCGCGGCATCGAGCTTGTCGGCGAGCGCGCCCATGTCGAAGGAATAGCGCAGCGCCATGCCGAACGAGGCGATCATCGCGATCGGGTTGGCGAGCCCCTTGCCCGCGATGTCCGGCGCCGAGCCGTGCACCGGCTCGTACAGCGCCCGGCGCTTTTTGGTCTTGCTGTCGACCTCGCCGAGCGAGGCCGACGGCAGCATGCCGAGCGAGCCGGTCAGCATGGCGGCGACGTCGGACAGCATGTCGCCGAACAGATTGTCGGTGACGATGACGTCGAACTGCTTCGGCGCCTTCACCAGGTTCATGCCGCCGGAATCGGCGAGCTGATGTTCCAGCGTGACGTCGTTGTATTCACGATCGTGCACCTGGGTGACGACCTCGTTCCAGAGCAGTCCCGACTTCATGACGTTGCGCTTTTCCATCGAGGTCACCTTGTTGCGCCGCCTGCGCGCGAGATCGAACGCGACGCGGGCGATGCGCTCGATCTCGTAGGTGTCGTAGACCTGGGTGTCGACGGCGCGCTTCTGGCCGTTGCCGAGGTCGGTGATGGTCTTTGGCTCGCCAAAATAGACCCCGCCGGTCAATTCGCGAACGATCATGATGTCGAGCCCCTCGACCGCCTCGCGCTTCAGGCTGGAGGCATCCGCCAGCGCCGGATAGCACACCGCAGGCCGCAGATTGGCGAACAGGCCGAGGTCCTTGCGCAGCCGAAGCAGCCCGGCCTCGGGCCGCGCCTCATAGGGCACGCTGTCCCATTTCGGGCCGCCGACCGCGCCGAAGATGATGGCGTCGGCCGCTTTCGCCTTCGCCATGGTCGCGTCCGTGATGGCAACCTTGTCCGAATCATAGGCCGCGCCGCCCACCAGACCCTGTTCGGTCTCGAACCCGGCGAGGCCTTTGGCATCGAGCCAGTCGATCAGGCGCTTCACCTCCGCCATCACTTCGGGGCCGATGCCGTCGCCGGGCAGAAGCAGCAGTTTATGGGTGGTCATGGGTATTTCCTCACCGGGACTCGTCATGCCCGGCCCTGTCGCGGCCATGACGTGCAATATGATTTCGCGCGGAGTGCTAAAGCGACGTTGCGAGGTTGGCAAGACACCATTGCCGGCGTCGCCCTGTCCAATCGCCGCGCGGCCTGCCAAAATGACGCGGCTGCCGGAGAATGTCGTGAAACCACTCGAATCCAGCTCCTCGTCCGCGCATCCCGCACGGCTGATCCTGACGCTGTCGCTGGCGCCGATCGTCGGCCTTGGCATCGGCCGCTTTGCCTATGCGCTGGTGCTGCCTGATATGCGGGATTCGCTGCACTGGTCGTATTCGACGGCCGGCTTCATGAACACCGTCAATGCCGCAGGCTATCTGCTGGGCGCGCTGATGGCCTCGCGGCTGGTCAAACGCTTCGGCTGGTCGGCCACGGTTCGCGGCGGCACGCTCAGCTGCGTCGTCTCGCTTGCGATGTGCGCGCTGTCAGGCAATTTCATCGTGCTGAGCCTGGCGCGGCTGATCGCCGGCTTTGGTGCCGCAGCCGGTTTTGTCGGGGGTGGTGCGCTGGCGGCGATGATCGCGCAATCGCGCCCCGAGCGGGCCAACTTTCTCCTGAGCCTGTTCTATGCCGGGCCCGGGCTTGGCATTCTCTTGTCCGGCCTGATCGCGCCGTTCGTCCTGCGGGCGTTCGGGCCGGGCTCATGGTGGATCGTATGGTGGGCGATGGCGCTGCTGGCGGCCGCCATGACCGTGCCGCTGCTGGTCACGCACTTTGGAGACAGGGCGGGCATCACCGCGGCGGGCGCGGCACGGTTTGCGATGCTGCCGGTTGCGATCTACCTCGCCGGCTATTTCCTGTTCGGTGCCGGCTACATCGCCTACATGACCTTCATGATCGCCTATGTGCGCGATGCCGGTGGGGGCGCCACCGCGCAAGCCGCGTTCTGGGGCCTGATCGGCCTCAGCGCCTTCGTCACGCCGTGGGTCTGGCGTGGTGTGCTGGCGCTCGATCGCGGCGGCCTTGCGACCGCGATCATCCTGGCCGTCAACGCGACCGGCGCGGCGTTGCCGATCTTCGGCCATTCCACCGCGCTGCTCGCCGTCTCTGCGGTGGTGTTCGGCGTTGCGTTCTTCGCGGTGGTCGGCTCGACCACCGCCTTCGTGCGCTTCAACTATCCGCCCGCGGCCTGGCCGACCGCGATCGCGGCGATGACGGTTTCCTTCGGCATCGGCCAGACGCTCGGGCCGACCGTGGTCGGCGCCATCACCGACACGCTCGGCAGCCTGTCCTATGCGCTGAATGTGTCAGCCGCGATGCTGGCGCTCGGCGCGATTCTCGCGCTTTTGCAGGGCAAGCTCGCGCAACATCCCAAATCATGACACTCACAAGGTCGTCCCGGCGAACGCCGGACCTTCACCGGGTCGACCGATGGAGGCGAGCCGGAACAGCTAGCTACCGCTGAATGAATTGTAGCCCTGATCTTCCCAATAGCCGCCCTTGTATTCGTTGGTGACTTCCATCGACACCACGTATTTCGGGTTCTTGAAGCCGAGCTTGGTCGGCACCCGGATCTTCATCGGGAAGCCATAGGCGCGCGGCAGGATTTGGTCGGCGAATTTGAACGTCATCTGAGTCTGCGGATGCAGCGCGGTGCGCATGTCGAGCGGCGAGTTGTAGCCTTCACTGTCGGCGCACTGGAACCAGACATATTTCGCGCGGGTGTCGGCGCCGATCAGCTTGAGGAAATCGCGCAGCGGCGTGCCGGTCCAGCTGCCGATGGCGCTCCAGCCCTCGACACAGATGTGGCGCGTGATCTGCTTGACCTGCGGCAGCTGGTAAAGCTCCTCCAGGGTCCAGGGCTTCTTGTTGTCGACGAGGCCGCGCACCTCGAGCTTCCAGGCCTTGCCGTCGACCTCGGGCGCGTCGTCGATCTCGTAATAGGCATTGAACGGGAACGGCTTTGTGATCGCGCTTTCCGGAAAGGTGGGCGCCAGCGCGTCGGGATTGAACATCCAGGCCTGCACCGCGTCGTTGAACTTCGAGATCTGCGCCAGCATCGTGTCGGCGGAATCGCTGTCGAGCACGTCGCAGCCGGTCAGAAGGCTCAGCGCGCCGAGGCTGGCGCCGCCGGAGATAAAGCGCCGGCGCGTCAGATCCGGCATCGCCTTGAGCGCATCCTTGACCAGGAGCTTCTTGTCGACGCCGGGGATCAGAAGTCTGCGCATGCGACCCATGATGATTTCTCCTCTAATTGCGGGCTCAGCGGCCGATGATCATCGCGCGCAGGCTCTTGGGCACCAGGAGCGCCAAGGCGACATGGACGATCAGGAAGGCGACGATCGCCGACATGCAGACGAAATGGACGTAGCGCGCCACGTCGTAACCGCCGAACAGCGCCGTGAGGTACTGCAGCTGCACCGGCTTCCAGATCGACAGGCCGGACAGCACGATCACGATGCCGACCGCGATGATCCCGGCATACAGCAGCTTCTGCACCGAATTGTACGTCGTCAGGTCGTCATGCCCGAGCCTGAAGGTCAGCGCGGCCTTGACGTCGGAGAGCACGCCGCCTGGCGTGATAGGCAGCAATTTCTTCCGGAAGCGGCCGGTGGCAAGACCTGTGATGACATAAGCCAGACCGTTGATCGTCAACAGCCACATCGCCGCGAAATGCCACAGCAGCGCACCGCCAAGCCAGCCGCCGAGCGTGATGGATTTGGAGAAGTGGAAATCGAACAGCGGCGAGGCGTTGTAGATCTGCCAGCCCGACATGATCATCAGGATCATCGCAACCGCATTGATCCAGTGCATGGTCCGCACCCAGGCCGGCTGGATCACCTTCGCTGGAACAAGGGTGGTGTGGCTGTGGCTATCGGCGGCGGCAATGCTGGACTCGAGGCTGGACATGGTGGCTCCATGCTGGAAGTCGGTTGTGGCTATTATACGCCACAGCATTCCGTTTCGTTACGGCTGGGACGCCATCGAATCGATACAAGCGGCGTATCGCATTCACAAAAAAGCGAGCCGGGTTGCCCCGGCTCGCCGCGCCTGTCCCGGTGCGGGAACACCGCCTGGATCAGGACCCGCAGTATCACGAGGCCGGCATCAGCACGGTGTCGATCACATGGATCACGCCGTTCGACTGGTTGACGTTGGCGATCGTGACCATCGAGCTATCGCCCTTGGCGTCGATGATCATCACCTTGTCGCCGGAGCGCTTGACCGTGAGATCTTCGCCCTCGACGGTCTTCAGCATCTTGCCGTCGGTCAGGTCGGACGCCTCGAGCCGGCCCGGGACGACATGATAGGTAAGGATCTTGGTCAGGGTCGCCTTGTTCTCCGGCTTGACCAGATTATCGACCGTGCCGGCCGGCAATTTGCCGAAGGCGGCATTGGTTGGCGCGAACACCGTGAAGGGTCCCTTGCCTTCCAGGGTCTGCACCAGGCCGGCAGCCTTCACCGCCGCGACCAGGGTGGTGTGGTCCTTCGAATTGACGGCGTTCTGGATGATGTTCTTGGATGGGAACATCGCCGCGCCGCCAACCATGACGGTCTTCTCCTCGGCGCGCGCCGGGCCGGCAAAGCTCGAGGTGAGGGCGAGCGCGCTGAAGGCTGCGGCCGACAACAGGGCAATTTTCTTGGACATGGAAAGTCTCCCAATAATTTCAGCTGGGCCGGCGGACATCCGCTGGCGGTGACGTGTCAACAACGGTGCCGATCGATTGATCTGTTTGGGCGCCGTCGTTGCCCGGAGCTACGGGAGGTTTTCAGGCCGGTTTCGGAGAATAACTCTTTGTGATTTCTGAAACTATTTGACGGGCAATCCGTGGGGTCTTCGGGTGGTGATCCCTCACCAAAGATTCCGTCCGTCCTCCCGGACAAGTGAGCGACCGCCAGCGCCTGCGCCGTCCGGTCGCGAGCGCGATCCGATGCGGGACCCACGGCCCATTCGGTTGAGCGATGTTTTGGGACGACTGTCTTGGCAACAACGCGCGCTGCGGTCCCCCCTGTCCGCAATTGCGCACCAGGGAACGATGAGGGAGATCGCTGGGACGACTTTGCAGCCGCGATCGCTGTCCGCGTTCGCGACAAGGGTGCGTGACATTCAATCCCGGTTTGCCGGCGTCTGGATGAAGCCGCGGTTCCAGGTGGGGCTGATCAGGATTTCGTTCATGCAGACCCGCGGCGGCATGCTGGCGACGAAGGCGATGGTGCGGCCGAGGTCTTCCGGCTGCAGCATCCTGGCCTGCTCCTCCTCGCTCGGCACCACCGGGCGCAGTTTCAGGATCGGAGTCGCCACCTCGCCGGGCGACAGGCAGCAGGCGCGCAGGCCGTTGACGCATTCATCCATGTTGAAGGAATGGGTCAGCGCCAGCACTGCATGCTTGGTCGTGGTATAGGCCGGCCCCGGCATCTTCGAGACATGGCGGCCGGCCCACGAGGCGACATTGATGATGCAGCCGTCCTTTTGCTTTCGCATCGCCGGCAGCACCGCGCGCATGCAATAGAGCACGCCGTTCAGATTGATATCGACCAGTTTGTTCCAGCCATCCAGTTCCATGTCGGCCCAGCGCCGCTTCGGCACATTGATGCCGGCGCTGTTGACCAGAAGATCGATGCGCCCATGCTTCGCCAATATCTGTGCGGCGGCCTGTTCGACATCGGCGGCGACGCTGACGTCGAGCGGAATCGCTTCCGCCGCGCCGCTCGCTTTTGCAATCTTGCTCACCACGGCATCGAGCGCTTCCTTGCGGCGCCCCGAAACCACCACCGTCCAGCCATCCGCGGCAAGCGCCTCGGCGCCGGCTTCGCCGATCCCGCTGCCGCCGCCCGTTACCCAGGCCACGCGTTTTCCCGCCTTTGTCATGCAAACTGTCTCCGTTGCTTTTGCAGGGGCGTTTTTGCTAATCCAGCCGTCAAAGACCAGCTCCCCCCTTCGCGGAATTGTCGCATGAACGCCACCGCCAACGCCAACCTGTTTTCACGCCTGTTCGATGGCATCGACGACCCGACCCGGCTCGCCATCGAAACCCTCGACGGCCAGCACATCTCCTACGGCGACTTGATCGGGCGCGCCGGACAGATGGCGAATGTGCTGGTGGGGCGCGGTGTCAAGCCAGGCGACCGCGTCGCGGCACAGACCGAAAAATCGGTCTCTGGTCTCGTGCTTTATCTCGCCACCGTCCGCGCTGGCGCCATCTACCTGCCGCTCAACACCGCCTATACGCTGAACGAGCTCGATTATTTCATCGGCGACGCCGAGCCCAAGGTCGTAGTGTGCGATCCGTTGAAGGCTGCAGGGATCAGCACGATCGCGGCGAAGGTCAAAGCCAAGGTCGAAACCCTGGGCGCCGACGGCAGGGGTTCGCTGACCGAGGCCGCCGACCAGGCCGGCAAGGAATTCGCAACCATCATCCGCGGCAATGACGATCTCGCCGCGATCCTCTACACGTCCGGCACCACCGGCCGCTCCAAGGGCGCGATGCTCAGCCACGACAATCTGGCGGCGAACTCGCTGACCCTGGTCGACTACTGGCGCTTCACCGACAAGGACGTCCTGATCCACGCGCTGCCGATCTATCACACCCACGGCCTGTTCGTGGCCTCCAACGTGACGCTGTTTGCGCGCGCCTCGATGATCTTCCTGCCGAAATTCGATCCTGACCTGATCATCAGGCTGATGGCGCGCGCCACCGTGCTGATGGGCGTGCCGACCTTCTACACGCGCCTCTTGCAAAACCCGGCGCTGAACCGGGAATCCGCCAGCCACATGCGGCTGTTCGTGTCCGGCTCGGCGCCGCTGCTTGCCGACACCCATCGCGAATGGACCGAGCGCACCGGCCATGACGTGCTCGAACGCTACGGCATGACCGAAACCAACATGAACACCTCCAACCCTTATGACGGCGAGCGCGTCGCCGGCGCCGTCGGCCACGCGCTGCCCGGCGTCACCGTGCGCGTCACCGATCCCGAGACCGGCAAGGTGCTCGCGCCCGAGACCATCGGCATGATCGAGGTCAAGGGCTCGAATGTGTTCAAGGGTTATTGGCGGATGCCGGAAAAGACCAAATCCGAATTCCGCGACGACGGCTTCTTCATCACCGGCGATCTCGGCAAGATCGACGACAACGGCTATGTGCACATTCTTGGTCGCGGCAAGGATCTGGTGATCTCCGGCGGCTTCAACGTCTATCCGAAGGAGATCGAGAGCGAGATCGACGCCATGCCGGGCGTGATCGAATCGGCCGTGATCGGTGTTCCGCATGCCGATTTCGGCGAGGGTGTCACTGCGGTCGTGGTCTGCCATCCCACAGCCAAGATCGACGAGGGCACGATCCTGAAGGGACTCGACGGGCGGCTGGCCAAGTTCAAGATGCCCAAGCGGGTCTTCGTGGTCGGTGAATTGCCGCGCAACACCATGGGCAAGGTGCAGAAGAATATCCTGCGCGACAAGTACAAGGACATTTACGCAAAGGGCTAGCGCGCTGACCGTCGGCGCGGACCTGGATGCGCTTAGAGCAGACTTATCGCAAACCGGCCGCCGACGATGAAGAGATAGCAGGCGAAAGCGACCTCCAGCGTCCGTTTCGACATGGCATGCGCGGCCATCACCCCGAGCGGCGCCGTCACGAGGCTGGTCGGCATCACGATCAGCGCGGCGTTCAGCGAGACGTAGCCGAGCGCAAACGGCCACTGCAGCGCAGCGACGTCGGGAAATCGCGCCGCCGCCGGCCAACCGGCATAGACATAGCCGATAGCGCCGGGGATCGAGATCAGCACGGCAAGCGCCGACGAGGTCGCGACCGCCTGATGGATCGGGCGGCCATAGAACGTCATCAGCAGATTGGAGAACAATCCGCCGCCGACGCCCATCAGGGTGGAGAGCAGGCCGACAAAGAATCCGTAGACCTTCATCAGCACACCGGTCGGGACGTCATCGCCAAACCGCCAGCCTTCTCGCGCGAAAAACAGCCGCATCGCGGCCGCCCAGGCGACGCCGACAAAAACCAGTTTGAACAGGCCCTCCGGCGCGTAGCGCGCCATGACGCTGCCGACGGTCACGCCCAGCATGATCACCAGCGCCCACGCCTTGACGATGGCCAGATCCACCGCGCCCCTCTCGAAATGGGCACGAAACGAGCGGATCGAGGTCGGGATGATCACGGCCAGCGAGGTGCCGACGCAAAGCGGCATCCGCGCCTCCAAAGGTACGCCGGCGAGCCGAAAGCACTCATAGAAGACCGGCACCAGGACGGTGCCGCCGCCGATCCCGAACGCGCCGGCGAAGAATCCCGATAGGGCCCCAACTCCCACCAGCAACATGGCCAGTTCGACGATACCGGCGGCATCAAGTCCTGTGATGGCCATCCGCTCTGGCACCCCCGATGGCACTGCTGTGAATCCTGCTTCACGTATACCAGCCGCGAGGCGCCGCCAAGCCTTGTCAATGCCCACTGCCGCAAGGCTCATCTGTAACTATGAACCATGGTTCGGAATTGCCGATATTCGCCGTTGCGCTGCTGGGTTCGACTCCGTAAATAAGGCTCAAACACACCGCGATCCCGACCGGTCCCCCGGTCCGCAAACCACCAAAGCCGCCAATGACCGCCAGGATCGAACGACCGCTTTCGCCGCATATGCAGACCTATCGGTGGACGCTGACAATGATATTGTCCATCGTCCATCGCATGACCGGCGTAGCGCTTTATTTCGGCACCCTGCTGTTGGCGTGGTGGCTGATTTCGGCGGCCTCGGGTCCGACTGCTTATGCCAATGTGCAGGCCTTTACGTCGAGCTTCATGGGTCGGCTGATCGTGTTCGGCTACACTTGGGCGCTGCTGCATCATCTGCTCAGCGGCATCAGGCATTTCATCTGGGATCTCGGCTACGGCTTCAAGGCGAACGAGCGCGAAGCGCTGACCTGGGGCGCGCTGATCGGCGGTATTTCGCTGACCGTGCTGTTGTGGATCGTGGCCTATGCGGTTGGGGGCGGACGATGAGCACAGAGAAATCGATGCGGACGCCGCTTGGACGCGTCCGCAATCTCGGGGCCTCGCATTCGGGGACCTCGGATTTCTGGCGCCAGCGTCTCACCGCGGTGGCGATGACGCTGCTGATCATTCCGGTGGTGGTCATCGTGATGATGCTGCTCGGCCGCAACCAGGCCGGCGCCGCGCAAATCCTGGGCTCGCTGCCGATCGCGGTCATCCTGTTGCTGTTCATCATCGCCAGCGCCTGGCACATGAAGATCGGCATGCAGGTGGTGATCGAGGACTATGTGCATAACGAACTCCTGAAGCTCGCCGTCATCATGGCCAATAATTTCTTCTGCATCGCAGTGGCGCTGGCCTCGGGTTACGCGCTGCTCAAACTGTCATCGGGAGTTTAGCCCATGGCCAGCAATGGCAACGGCAAGGCCGCGAATGGCGGTGGCCCGGCCAGCAACGGAAAAGCCTATCCGATCGAGGATCATACCTACGACGTGGTGGTGGTCGGCGCCGGCGGCGCGGGATTGCGCGCCGTGGTCGGCTGCAGCGAGGCGGGCCTGCGCACCGCCTGCATTACCAAGGTGTTTCCGACCCGCTCGCATACGGTCGCCGCGCAAGGCGGCATCTCGGCGTCGCTCGGCAACATGCATCCGGACGACTGGCGCTGGCACATGTACGACACCGTCAAGGGGTCGGACTGGCTCGGCGACCAGGACGCGATCGAATACATGGTGCGCAACGCGCCCGAAGCCGTCTACGAGCTCGAACATTGGGGCGTGCCATTCTCGCGTACCGAGGACGGCAAGATCTACCAGCGGCCGTTCGGTGGCATGACGACGGATTTTGGCAAGGCCCAGGCCCAGCGCACCTGCGCCGCCGCCGACCGCACCGGTCACGCAATGCTGCACACCATGTACGGCCAGGCGCTGCGGCACGCGGCGGAATTCTACATCGAATTCTTCGCCATCGACCTGATCATGGACGACCAGGGCGTCTGTCGCGGCGTGATCGCGCTCAAGCTCGACGACGGCACGCTGCACCGCTTCCGCGCCCAGACCACCATTCTGGCGACCGGCGGCTACGGCCGCGCCTATGCCTCCTGCACCTCGGCGCATACCTGCACCGGGGACGGCGGCGCCATGGCGCTCCGTGCCGGGCTGCCGCTGCAGGACATGGAATTCGTCCAGTTCCACCCGACCGGCATCTATGGTTCGGGATGCCTGGTCACCGAGGGCGCGCGCGGCGAAGGCGGCTATCTCGTCAATTCCGAGGGCGAGCGCTTCATGGAGCGCTATGCGCCGTCGGCCAAGGATCTCGCCTCGCGCGACGTGGTGTCGCGCGCCATGACCATCGAAATCCGCGAGGGGCGCGGCGTCGGCAAGAAGAAGGATCACATCTTCCTGCATCTCGACCACCTCGATCCCAAGGTGCTGGCGGAGCGGCTGCCCGGCATTTCCGAATCGGCGCGGATCTTCGCCAATGTCGACGTGACGCGCGAGCCGATCCCGATCGTGCCGACCGTGCACTACAACATGGGCGGCATCCCCACCAATTATCATGCCGAAGTGCTGACCAAGAAGAATGGCGACGACAACGCGATCGTGCCCGGCCTGATGGCGCTCGGCGAGGCGGCCTGCGTCTCGGTCCATGGCGCCAACCGCCTCGGCTCCAACTCCCTGATCGACCTCGTGGTGTTCGGCCGTGCCGCGGCACTGCGCTGCGCGGAAAAGCTGACCCCCGACGCGACGCAGCCGGAGCTGCCAAAGGACGGATCCGACCGGGCGCTCGGCCGGCTCGACCATTTCCGCAACGCCGCGGGCGGCACGCCGACCGCGAAGCTGCGCGCCAGCATGCAGCACGTGATGCAGAACAATTGCGCGGTGTTCCGCACCGGCGAGGTGCTGCATGAAGGGCAGAACCTGATCCACAAGGTGCATGGCGGCATCGGCGACATCGGCGTCTCCGACCGCTCGCTGATCTGGAACTCCGATCTGATCGAGACGCTGGAGTTCGACAATCTGATCGTGCAGGCGGTGGTGACGATGGACTCCGCCGCCAACCGCACCGAAAGCCGCGGCGCGCACGCGCGCGAGGATTTTTCCGAACGCGACGACAAGAACTGGATGAAACACACGCTGGCGTGGATCGACGAGAGCGGCAAGACCAGCGTCGATTACCGCCCGGTGCACGACTACACCATGACCAACGACGTGCAGTACATCCCGCCAAAGGCGCGGGTGTATTGATTGTTTGTCATGCGCGGGCTCGACCCGCGCATCCATCGATCTTCGCAAACGGGATGGATTGCCGGATCAAGCCCGGCGATGACGAGGTGAACCGCAGAGGCCAGACAGATGGTTGAATTCGCACTCCCAAAAAATTCGAAGATCACCGGCGGCAAGACCTGGCCGAAGCCGCCGGGCGCCACCGAGACACGCGAGTACAAGGTCTATCGCTGGAATCCGGACGACGGAAAAAATCCCAGTGTCGACACCTATTACGTCGATACGCACGACTGCGGTCCGATGGTTCTCGACGGCCTGATCTGGATCAAGAACAATATCGATCCGACCCTGACCTTCCGCCGCTCCTGCCGCGAAGGCGTCTGCGGCTCCTGCGCCATGAACATCGACGGCCAGAACACGCTGGCCTGCACCAAGTCGATGCATGACGTGAAGGACGGCGCGGTGAAGGTCAATCCGCTGCCGCATCAGCCCGTGATCAAGGATCTGGTGCCGGATCTGACCAATTTCTACGCGCAATATGCCTCGATCGAGCCGTGGCTGAAGACGACCTCGCCGACGCCGCAGAAGGAATGGAAGCAGAGCCATGAGGACCGCGAGAAGCTCGACGGCCTCTACGAATGCATTCTCTGCGCCTGCTGCTCGACCTCCTGCCCGAGCTATTGGTGGAACAGCGACCGCTATCTCGGACCGGCCGCGCTGCTGCAGGCCACCCGTTGGGTCAAGGACAGCCGCGACGAAGCCACCGGGGAGCGGCTCGACAATCTTGAGGACCCGTTCCGGCTCTATCGCTGCCACACCATCATGAACTGCGCCAAGGCCTGCCCGAAGGGCCTCAATCCCGCCGAGGCGATCGCCGAACTGAAATTCAAGCTGGTTGAACGGCAGGTATAGGCGCGGTTTTTGCTCGCACTGACTGTCTTGGAGATGTCGCCGTCAGAACCCGTCGTGGCAGGCGATGTGCGAGGGGATCGCTAGCTCGGCGCCGATCGCGCCCAGCGTGAAGACGACACGCAGCATCGCCTGGATCGACAGCACGATCGTCACGTCGGTGTGCTGTGGCTCGGGTGACGACAGAGCCAGAAATCCGAGCAGTGCCTGACTGAAGAATGCGCCAGGCACCATCGGGATGCATCCGGCCAGTGCGATCGCATTGGAGGCGGCGCCGAGCCGCGGCAAGACGATGAAAACGACGCCGGACGCCGTCAGGGCAGCGACGAAGGAGGCAGCATCGAGGGCGATCCAGATGATCCCAACGGCGGCAAGCCTGGCGATCGGGTCGAAATCGTGCCCGATGCAAGGTCACAGTGAGCGGCGAAATCGTCGTACTTTCGTCACAGCACATCGCTATCCGCAGGCACCATCCCGGCGCCGGCGAGGTGGTCGTGCATTTTGTGCGCGCCGGATTCCTTGCCATTCCCGCCTAAATCGTCAGCCTTCGGGATTCGCTCGAAGGCCGCCCGTTCTGTTTCGCTGTTCTCTTTTTCTGGCACTTGCGTCGTTGGAACGGCCCTTGAAGTCGGCTATCGAGGCGCGGCCTTTTGCAAGCCGGCGAGAAACCCTGTCATGTCGACCCCTCAAACTGGCATCGCCGCGGCCAACGATCCCGCGTCCCCCCCGTTTGGCGCGTTTGCGCCGACAGATGCGCAGGCAGCGATCATCGCACTCGCGCAGCGCTCACGGCTGAAGCGCGGCGCGTTCCGCCCGATGCTGTCGCGGCTGGTCAATCTGGTGCGCCCAGGTCCGGTCGACGTACCCTATCAGGGCGCCTCGTTCCGCTTCTATCATCAGGCCAGCGCCACCGAACGCGGCGCGCTGTTCAATCCCGACTACAATCTCGCCGAGCTCGATTTTCTGCGCGCGCATCTGGCGGCCGGCGGGTCGTTCGTCGATGTCGGCGCCAATGTCGGCACCCATGCCCTGGCGCTGGCGCGCCTCGTCGGTGCCGGCGGCAAGGTGATCGCGATCGAGCCGCATCCGGTCACCCACGCGCGGCTCGCCTTCAACCGCGCAGCCTCCGGCCTGACCCAGGTCACGCTGGTGGCGGCGGCCGCGGGACCCAGCAACGGCGAATTGCTGATCGAGACCGATGGCGACAATCTCGGCGCCAGCCACATCGTCGGCGACGCGACGTCGGGCAATGCGATCAGGGTACCTTCGCTGCGGCTGCAGCGCATCGTCGAGGAGGCCGGCCTGTCGAAGGTCGACGCGCTGAAGATTGACATTGAGGGGTTCGAGGATCGGGTGCTGATCGGCTTCTTCCGCGACGCACCCGAGTCGCTCTGGCCGGGCGCGGTCGTGATCGAGCATTCGTCACACCACGAATGGCAACAGGATTGCATCGCCGACATGCTGGCGCGCGGCTACGCCGTGGCCGGCAAGACCCGCAGCAATACATTTCTGACACGCGGCTGACTTATCATCGGCTAGTCGACAGCGCTGAGGAGGTTCAGATGATCGATCATTTGGGTTTTTCGGTTTCCGACTTTGAGCGCGCCAAGGCGTTCTACCTGAAAGCGCTGGCGCCGCTCGGCTATGGTCTCGTGATGGAAGTGCCGCAGGAGAGCGGCCATGCCGCGGCGGGCTTCGGCGCCGACGGCAAGCCGGACTTCTGGATCGGCGCCGAGGGCGGCTTGAACAAGCCGGTCCATGTCGCGATCCTGGCCAAGGACCGCGCCACCGTCGACGCTTTCTACCAGGCGGCGATGCAGGCGGGCGGACGCGACAACGGCGCGCCCGGCGTTCGTGCGCACTACCACCCGAATTACTACGGCGCCTTCGTGCTTGATCCGGACGGCCACAATATCGAGGCCGTCTGCCACTTGCCGGAATAGCGGGTTCCAAGGCGCGCCGACAAAGGAACATCGCCACGGTCGGCCCGTTATCGCTGCAATCCAGCGAAGCCACGGGAGCAAATCATGGGCAATGACAACACGCGCGACGCCGACCGCGTCTGGGACCTGATGAAGAAGATCGGCTTTGCGATGCTGGTCACCTGCGACGGCGACAAGCTTCGCGGCCGTCCAATGTACGCCTATGTCGAACGTCAGGAAGGCGTGATCTATTTCCTGGCCGATGCCAGGCGCCACAAAGACGAAGAGATTGCCCGCGATCCCCACGTCAACCTCTCCTTCGCGGATGCGGGCAGCCAGAAATACGTCTCGGTCAGCGGCACCGCCGCGATCAGCAATGACCGCGCCAAGATCAAGGAGTTGTTCTCGACGGCGGCGAAGGCTTGGTGGGACAATGCCGAGGATCCCAACATCCGCGTACTGAAAGTCATGCCCGAGGAAGCCGAGTTCTGGGATTCGCCCGGCACCGTCATTGCTTATGTGAAGATGGCGGCTGCTGCCGTCACCGGCAGCCGCCCCGATCTCGGCGACAATCGCAAGGTGGCGATCTAGATGGGTATTGGCGATCCCGAGGAGATTCCGCCTGCGACGCCGGGACATCCGACCGAGCCGCCGCAGGAAGAACCGCCGGGCAATCCGCAGCCCGAGGTCCCCCCGCGCGTGGATGAGCCCGGCGAGCCGCCGCAACCGGACGAATTGCCCGGCTATACGCCCGATGAACTGCCGGTACGCGGGCCCGATGGGCCGCCTCCTGCCAACCCGGCGATTGCTCACGACGCTTCTCGGTCTGTGGCTACAATGTGAAGCGACGGGTTCGGCCGGCGGACTCGGTCCCGAACGGCTGAACGCGCCATGAATGAGGCGCGTCAGGCGTTGCGCCTCGCGGAAATAAATCCAATTTTGCGTTTGAACGGCGCCACAATCCGGCCTCACGCTTGGCCTTCATCCCAACGCGTCGTCGCAAAAACGAATCCCCAAGAGATCCCCCACCCCCATACCCGACGCAATTCCTGGGAGCCGAGATCATCATGCACCGACTTCGTCTGCTACTGCTTGCCACGACCGCCCTTAGCGCGATGCAGTTCGCAAGCCCGGCATCCCATGCCCAGACGGCGTCGCAGAGCACGCCGCAGCTATTCGCGCCGCAGCTTCTCGCGCAGGCGGAAAAAGAGGGCGGTCCCAACGAAAAGGAAAAGAAGGGCGGCCCACCGAAGGGCGGGCAGCCGCCAGCGAAGGGCGCGCCGCCTCTTGGCAAGGAAGCGCCAAGGCCCCCGGCGCCTCCCGCGCCTC
>NZ_JBAURI010000228.1:0-4468 GCF_049581145.1 Bradyrhizobium sp. | reverse complement strand
CGGCGACTCATCAACGCTTCGCGCCCGCTTCGCGAACATCATTTTTGAATTGCGAATATCCCTGCGGCGCAGGCGTTTCCTGCGATATTGACAATCGACAATGTCGATCTTTCGGGCGTTTCTCGCGCGGTCGTTCGCGCGCGTGATGCGATCGTCGCGAGAAGCGCCGCGCGCGCAAGCACATCGCTGCATCAACACTTCCTTAAGCGAGACGCTGTTTTTTTCAGTGCGTTGGTGTATTCGGAATGACGTGCATGTCGATTCCCGAGTGCACGCAGCGATTAAGCCATCTCACTTGATTAGGAGGGCCACATGGCGAAGAAAGCTAAGAAGGCGAAGAAAGCGAAGAGCGCAGTGAAGAAGACTGCGAAGAAGACCCGCAAGGTCGCCAAGAAGAAGAAGTAAGCTCGCTTGACAAGATCGCCGGCTGATTGATGCCGGCGCGTCATTGGAACCTCGGTTGATGTCTCCTGGTTCGAGCCTCTCGGTTCGCATCTCGAGGCGAGATGATCCGGCAGGTTCCGATCGACGAAAGAGGGTGTCGGCGAGACATCAGGTCAAACGGCTGGATCGAACTTTCGAAAAGCGCTTCGCGCCTTCGATGCCGGTCCGGCAGAAGAAACCAGTTTTCTTCGTTCGGTGCGGACCAAGCGAGGTCCGCAGTTTCAGCGGCGGTCGGTTGCCTCGGTTGAAATCTGGTCCTGACGTGTTCGCCGACGCCCTCGTTCCAGCCTTGGCTGGAACCGCGGCGCCGCCCGGCGTATCGCTCTGCCAAAGACATCATCCGCCAAGGCACATTTCCCCAAGGCAGCTTTTCCCAAGGCAGCTTCCCTCAAGGCAGCTTCCCTCAAGGCAGCCTCTTCCAAGCCATCGTTCCCAGCGATCCTCTGCCGAATCTCGCGAGCGATGCTGGCCGCGCTGGCCAAGGCCGGGGGGCCGGTGACGCGGCGGCCATCGCCGGCACCGATGTCAAGGCGCATCGCTTCGCACGCGGCGGCATCGAAGTCCGCAAAGACGTCAGCTTCCATGCGAGAGCATTGCCGGGCAGCCATCGGCTGACGGCGAGAGTTAGTCAGCCGGTATGAAGCGGAGTGTGCCTGCTCGACGCGTTGGCCTGCCGGTGTCGTTGGTATGATTGACGCCATCCATGACAGGCACCTCGGCGAAATCGAATGGGCTCACCCCGTCCAGGCAGGCCACATTTACGGCATACAGGTTCTGGTTAGATCGCCGTTGATGATGTGTGTATATTCCGCAGCGAGAACAGAAGAAGTGCCGCGCTGATCCGGTATGAAAGCGATAGCTCGTTAACGCATCCTCGCCCTGCAGGACCTCAAGCCCACCGATTTCCGCCATGACGACGACGGCGCCTCGCATTCGGCAGTAAGAGCAGGTGCAGCGGCGGATCGAATTGAAGCCGTCGCTGAGGGTCACCTCGAAACGCACCGCGCCGCAATGGCACTGGCCAGCCCGAAGGTTGGTGTCGCCCGCCATGTTGCCCGTGTCTCCTGTTCAGATCGCTTCTGCGCACGGTCTTGGCGACCGGGACTGATCTCGATACGAACCTATCTCCAGAATTTGAGCCGGACAATCCAGCAAAAACTCCCGCATGATGTGAGAAAAACTCACGCGAAGGCTCGATGCAAACCTCGACGCTGCGGTGTGTGAACCGGGTGGTGTCACCCGTCTCTGCGGCATGAGGTGAGAACGGCTCCCTGGGGTAGGACGCGAAACAACGTCAGGGCTGGCTGGGACCGGACCCTGACAGATCGGTGCCGCGCCGATTGCCGGTATGCCGAAGCCGGGGTTAACCGCCCCGCCCTCGAACCGGAAAAGCCCCAATCAAACAGCCGCGCAGCGGGCGCTCCGCACGGTTGCAGCCTTGGCGTTTACAGACCGTTCATTGCGATCGTTAAACTGCCTTTCAAATTTGATCGGCCATGATCGGCCCAACAAGCCGGTCAACGGCGCGGGCGTTTGGACGAGTGGATCGGGGCCGCGCTCGGAAGCAGGGCGGCAAAAAACAAGACAACAAGACAGGACAATAAAAAGGAGACCGAAGATGTTTCAGGGGATCATCGATCTGGACAGCGCAATTCCAGTGGACGCGACCGCGATTCCGGACGTGCTGTTCGAGCGCGGGCTGTACTGGGCAAGCGGGCGCTCGGGCGTCGTCAATCTCGTCGCCGCGCATAAATGGTTCAATCTCGCCGCCTTGAAGGGCCACGCTGACGCGATCCAGAGACGCCGCGAGCTCGCCGAACTGATGTCGGATGTCGAGATCGCAGCGGCCCAGCGCGAGGCGCGCGCCTGGATGACCTCGCAATAAGTCCAGCGGGCCGGACCGGGCCGCTCAGAGCGGCGGCTCCGCGCCGAAGGCGGGCGGCAACGGGCGTCGCCCGTAAAGCTACGGCAAGGCAAATATACGGGCGGGTAACCATGAGCTGCAATGATCGCAGTTCTTGGGGAACACGCGCCTGTCGGGATGACCGACAAGCGGCCGATGCCATCGGCAACGCTCGACGTTCGCGGTTGATACTCAGGCCGGGCGTCGCGTTGGTTGCTGATGGGGCGCGTGCATGGATATCCTGGTCGTCATTATCGTCCTGCTCATTCTGTTGTTCGCCGCGTCCTGGTCCGCCGCGCGATCTTATTTCATCAAGGGCCGGCTCGACGGCATGGAGGCGGCGGCCGTCGAGGTCGTGCGCGGCATCGGCTCTCACTATGAAAGCGTCGGCCGTCCGCTGCCCGAAGACGTCGCCAAGGCGCTCGACGCGCTGCGGACGTTCGCGCGCTCGACCTCCTGCGAGCAGAACATCAAGCGCTTCGAGGCGGGGTTGTGGGGTTTCGGCGACGCCGTCGGCGCCGCCTGCTGGCGCAGGGGCTATGAGGCCTGCCGGGAGAAGTTGTCGGCGCGACCGGACCGGATCCGCATCGATCTGCCGGTCGATCAGTTGCTGCACCTCGCTGCGCTCGCGCATCTCGGATTCAAGAAGATGATGCCGAACGATCGCGCGATCGAAACGCTGCGCTTCGAGGGCGAGGAGCACGCGATGGCGGTGGCCTATGCGGTCGAGCGGCTCGAGCAGGCGCTGCCCGAGGCCTACCGGCCTTCCGGCCATCTGGCGACGCGCCAGGCGATGATCCGGCATTGGTGGCCGCTGCAAAGGAAGCGCGCCTAGAGCATTTTCGGGAAAGGCATGCCCTCGGGGTGCGACCCGATCGGTGGACTCGGGCTTTCCGCAAATGCGACCGACAAGGAAACTGCAGGCGCGAGAAACGTGACGGGCGGAATCCGGCGCTGCTATGCCCGATTGGTGGAACAGCCCCGGCGCAAGCGGCTGGCCGAAAAAGCACCCGGTTGATCCGGCTCAATTGCTTTGCAGCGTCATCGGCCTATAATGATCATGCTCTCTCGGCCAGGCGTCGATCATACCATCATAAAAAGGGGAGCTACCATGAGTGCCCTCAACAGACATGTCGACAAGGCGGGCTCGGACCTCAGTGCGTTCCGACGGAACGCACCAGTTCCGGCGCAAGGCCCGATGTCGCAGCAGGCCTCGTTCGGTTCGCACGGCTACGACATGCATCCGCAGACATTTGTTCGTCTGGTCGGCTATCAGACGTCGGAAGCCGCGGAGCATCAGGCGGCGTTTTATGAGCGCGCACAGCCCAAGGCGGCGGCCTAAAGGCAGCTTGGGCGAACTCGCGGGCGCCTCGACGTGCTTGCTGATGTCTGGAAGCGCAGTTGCCTGACCGCGTCAGGCACGATTCATTTTATCTTTACATCTGTCTTTGAGCTGGACGACCGCCGGCTTCACTGGCGGCGGTATCTCTGTCGATGGGTCTGGCCGCGTGTCCCGACACGAAGGCCAGTGCGATGAGAGGGCAATGAGAGGTGTGCGGTGTAGCCTACGAAAGCCACTCCACCGGCGCAGTGTCGGCAGTAGAGTGTAGTATCGCGTTTCATCCGGACGCTTCTCATCTCTGCCGGCTCGCGGAGTCTCGCTTAGGCGGCTGCCGCTGCCGAACCAGCCGATCAGTGCGCCCGATGGCCGAAAACTTCCTACCTTTCCACCCTCATGGAGCAAGGCCCCGCGCGATTGCGGCGAACAAAGCTGCTGTGACGATGGTGGACAGGATCAGTCGCGCGAGCTTTGGATGGCTTTTCACCAGCATTAGCATGGCACACCACCCAAAATTGCAAAATCGCAACATGGGCTCAATGTTGGAGCAATGCAAGCGAAGTGGCGCCATCTGGCGACGAATCGGCGGCCTGCCGCCGACCAGTCGAGCGTGTGAGCCGAGCGATTCCAAGAAACTTCTTGTTTCCAAGCACTCTGACTCCTCATCCCGAGGAGCAAGCCTTCGCCCGCAGGCGATGGCTTGCGTCTCGAAGGATGGTCGTTGCACAGGCGTCGCCTGCGGCCATCCTTCGAGGAGCATCGCTTGCGCGATGCTCCTCAGC
>NZ_JBAURI010000227.1:0-20476 GCF_049581145.1 Bradyrhizobium sp. | reverse complement strand
GACCATCGATGATCGCGTGCCAGTCGGCGAGCCCCTGCCGATAGGCATCCCCGTAACCCTGCACCATGGTTGCGGTCTCGATGATGGCGGTGGCCGCGCCCGGCTGCTTGGCGAGGCTGCGGTTGATCATGTGCAGCCAGCGCTCGACCCAGGCGCATTCCTGCTTGTAGCGGATCGAAAACATCCGCCACCGGCGCAGCCCGGCCTCGACCTTGAGGCGGCCGATGCCCCATTTCGTCGCGGTCGAGAACGGGATCGAGACGCGCCGATGCGTCCAGCGGAGCTGCTCGAGCACCTGCAGCACAGGCTCGGCGGCGATGGCCGGCAGCGCATCGACCAGCTCGTCGAAGCGGAATTGCTTGATGTCGCTGGAAAAAACCAGACCACCGCTGTCGCGCAATTCGGCGAGCTTGAGCTGCGCGAACCGGATCGCATCCTGATAGGCCATGCGGCTTGCCATCAGCCGCGCGATCTCGGAAAACATCGCAGCATCGAGGTCCTTGCGGCCGACGAAGCGCTGCAACCGCTCCACATAGAGCCTCGCGTATCCGGCGCCCTGGTAGTCCATCAACTGATGGATGCCGCCGCTGACGACCGAAGACGCGGCATCGGGGATGCCGGCAGGCAGGAACGGCGGCGCAGGATCCTGTTCGTCGAGCCAATCGGCGAACAGATAACGCAGCGAAGACAACAGGCCGTCCTCAGACACGCGCAATGTCCTTGTTTGCTGTGGAGGGTTTTCCGATTGCCCAATCGGAAAACGTCCCGCTGTCCTTTATTGGTCGCATTTTGCTGACGAAAGCCGGTGTCCACCTCTGCGGAAAATGCTCATCAAGCCGGCTTTGCCGCCGCGCTCGCAAGCCGCTGCTCCAGCGTATCGATATTCTGGAACAGCCGCGCGCTGGCCAGGCGCAGGAAGTAGAAGCCGAACGCCGGGTTCTGCACGTAGAGCTGCTCGACCTGGGTATAGCTCACGCTCAAGATGACGCCGCCCTCGATGCATTCAAGCGTCTGGGTGCGCAGATTGGAGGGCGATAACATGCCGAGTTCGCCGACAATGGCGCCGACCGGCAGTTCGATGCCGGATTCCACCAGGCGGAACTGGCCACTGACGATGTAGAACATGCTGTCGGCCTTTTCATCCTTGTAGAACAGCACCTCGTTGGCCGCGCATTTGCGTTCGGTCATGAACGGCTTCAGCCATTCCATCGACAGGTCGCTGGAGACAGACCGCTTCACGTCCCGCACGAGCTGCAGCATCTGGTGCAGCCGATAGGAATTGAGCACCAGCACCAGCGCCTGCACCACGATCACCAGGTAATTGCGGGTGGGAATCGCCGTCCCGATCAGGACCAGGTTGGTCAGGATGGCAAAGACGCGCAAAGGGATCATGGTCCGCATCGTGGTGGTCGCGACGACGAAGATCGACGCGAAGAGCGCGCCGGCGGTTCCGGCGTGTTGGGTCAGATGAGACGTATCCATGCGACGAACCAGACCTGAAATGAGTATTCCGATAAAGTGAATTTGTCAGTCATCATAATGCGCGCGCAACCGCTTCCATATATGATGAATTGGCGGCGTTTTGTCCGGATTTGAGCCGATTGCGGACAAAATAGAGCATTTTCCGGAAAGGCGGACACCGGCTTTCCGTCAGAAGATGCGACCAATAAAGGGCGGCTGGAGCATTCTCGATTCAAGGTCATCGGAAAGCGCTCAAGCCGTTTCCACCATGCCGATGGCGCCCGCGGGCCCGCCCAGGATTCGTCGGCCCCGGCTGCAACAATGCCGTCGTCCCGCGGCGTTGACTGCCATCGCCCGCGAGGGCACTGATAACGGCCGGGCCAAGATCGGGTTGTCAGATGAGCGATGCTTCCAAAATGTCCAAGCCGCTGGTTTTCCCAGCCTTGGTGCAGTTTTTGGCACAGTTCGTGGCCGCGACTGCCGGCCGCAACATGACCCGGATGGCCTATCTGGCCGTGGCGGCCGGCGTCGGCGCCATGGTGATGCTCACGCTCAACCCCACCTATGAGATGGTGCATTACTGCGTCGACGCCGTACTCTGGGCCTGTCTGGCTTTCTTCGTGTTCGAGTGGATCGTCCGGCTTCGCCACGCCATCCTGTCAGGACGGGGCCTCGTCTATCTGTTGTCCGGGCGCGGCCTGGTGGACGCGGCCTCGGCGATTGCGGTGCCGGTTGCGCTGTTGTCTGGCGCCGAAGCGAAAACGGCGTGGCTCGCGTCAGTCGTGTGGCTGGTCAAGGTGATCCCGGGCGTTCCGGGATTGCGGCAGCTGCGCCGGGTGCTGGTGCTGGAATCCGGTCCCCTGCTCAGCGTGCTCGTGATCTTCCTCACGGTGCTGTTTCTTGGCTCCGTCGCGGAATATCTCCTGGAACATGACGCGCAGCCCGAGACATTCGGCAGCGTGCCCGCGGCGCTGTGGTGGGCGGTCGTGACCTTGACCACGACAGGCTACGGCGATGCAGTTCCGGTCACGCCGCTCGGACGCATGATCGCGGCGCTGGTGATGATCTCCGGCCTCGGCGTGTTCGGCCTGTGGACCGGCATCCTCGCCACCGCCTTCGCCGCCGAGACCCGCCGCGACAATTTCCTGAAAACCTGGGAGTCGGTGAGCAAGGTGCCGTTCTTTGCGACGCTCGGACCATCGGCGATTGCCGATGTCACGCATATGCTGCGCACCATCGACCTGCCGCCACGCGCCATGATCATCCGCAAGGGGCAGGCCGGCGATTGCATGTACTTCATCGCCTCCGGCGAGGTCGAGGTCGATCTGCCGGGCAAGAAAGTCAGGCTGGGCGAAGGCGCGTTCTTCGGCGAAATGGCGCTGCTTGGGAATAATCTGCGCTCCGCCAATATCACCACGACGCGGCTGTCGAAACTCCTGGTGCTCGATCTCGTAGACTTCCGCATGCTGATGGCGCGGCATCCCGACCTCGCCGAAACCATCGATGCGGAAGCCAAACGGCGCGCGCTGGAGAACAAATGATGCAACATGCCACCGATGGCGTCGAGCAGGCGTCGACCCCGATTCTCGTCTGCCATGGAGCGCGCGCCACCATTCGCCTCAACCGGCCGCGGCATTTGAACCGGCTGCAGCCCGACGATCTCGACGCGCTGATGGAGCTGTTCGGGCGGATCGAAGCCGATCCGGCGATCCGGGTCGTGGTCTTGACCGGCACGGGCCGGGCCTTCAGCGCCGGGTACGACCTCGGCTCGATCGCGACGCGTACGGCGAGCGAACAGGAAGAGACCGCGGGCTCCGCGTTCGAGGCCGTCGTCAACCGGCTGGAAGACCTCGCTGTGCCGACCATCTGCCGATTGAACGGCGGGGTCTATGGCGGCTCGACCGATCTGGCGCTCGCCTGCGACTTCCGGATCGGCGTCGACACCGCAGAGATGTTCATGCCGGCGGCGCGGCTCGGTCTGCATTATTACAAGAGCGGTATCAGTCGCTACGTCTCGCGGCTCGGCGCCGACAATGCAAAAAGGCTGTTCCTGACGGCGCAAAAGATCGACGCCTCCGAGATGCTGCGGATCGGCTATCTCACCGCGATGGTGCCCGCCGAGGCACTCGATGAGGAGGTCGACCGGCTCGCAGCCCTGCTCGCCGGCAATGCGCCGGTCGCCATGCGCGGCATGAAGCGGACCATCAACGAGATCGCGCGCGGCAAGCTCGACGAGGCGGCCGCCGATCAGCGCGCCCGAGACAGCATGCGAGGCGCCGAGATCAAGGAAGGCGTCCGTGCATTCGCCGAGAAGCGTCCGCCAAAATTTTGATCGATGCGACACAACGCCTTCGATTCCGAACCGGCACTAACAACACGCGGCAAAGCTTATTCCCCTCAAATCTCAGTTTCCTTCATTTGGCTGGCACGCAATTCCTTTTACGATTGACTCGGAGTTGTCGACGGTTAGCCTGATTGTGGGGTTAGGAGAATTTCACAGATGCCGGATTTTGAAGCCTATTGGGGACGGCGCGCATTGGATTTCGTCGATGCGATCGAGGCATCGACGACACGCGCAAGTGTAATATCACAATTCGAGAGGACGATCGGCGACCTCGGCTTTCATGCCTATATCATGGCGGGCATTCCGACGCCGGCGCAATCGCTTGCACAACTCACCATCGCCAATGGCTGGCCGGCTGAATGGTTCGAACTCTACGACCGCGGAAACCTCTGCGCTGTCGATCCCGTTCCGCGCCATTGCTTCAGGATGCTCAATCCGTTCGAATGGAAGGATGCGCCGTATGATCGCCGGCACGACCGTGCCGCGCACGGCGTGATGATGCGCGCACGCGACTTCGGGCTGGTCGAAGGATTCTGCGTCCCGATCCATTATGACGACCTGACCGGCGCCGTCAGCATCGCCGGCGAGCGGCCGTATCTCGACGCCGAAACCAGGGGCGCACTCCACCTCGTGAGCGTCTTTACCCACGGCAGGCTGCGCGCGCTGACCCGGCCGGCCCTCGGGACGGCCGAACGGCGCCTGTCCGAGATCGAGGCGGAGGTTCTGCGCTGGGCGGCTCGCGGCAAGACCGCATGGGAGACCGGTCAGATCATGCGCATCTCGGAGCGCAACGTGCGTTGGCACCTCGAAGAGGCGCAGCGCAAGCTGATGACCAAGAACAAGACGGCCACCGTCGCAGCTGCGCTTGTCAACCGGGAAATCGTGATCTGAACTGGGAGTTTTTCCAGTAGATCGAGGTTGCGAATTCTATGCATGGTTGCCGCATGATTGCGACCCAATCAGGCGGTGACGATGCCCGAAATTCACGTCGTTCAAAGAGACAACCGGCGGCTTTATGAGAGCTATCTCGATCCGTATTTCCGGCTGCGCCATGACATCTACGTGAAGCAACGCAAATGGATGGCGCTGGACCGGCCGGACGGACGCGAGATCGATCAGTTCGACACCGACGAGGCGGTGTATCTGTTCTGCATCGACGACGGTCAACTGATCGGGGCCATGCGTGCGCTCCCGACGCTGTCGCCGACACTGATGAGCGATATCTTCCCCTATCTCAACGTTCGGGGAGCGATCCGGCGGCCGGATGTGTATGAATTGTCGCGCGTCTTCGTGATCCCGGAACGCCGCGGTGAGCATGCCGGACCGCGCGTCGAGATGCTGCTGCTGACCGCGATCATGGAATACGGGATCAGCATCGGCTTGACCGGCTTTTCGATCGTGCTTGAATCCTGGTGGTTGCCGAGGTTCGAGCGCATCGGCTGGAAAGCCCACCCGCTCGGCCTGCCGCAGATGATCGACGGCATGTCGGTGCTGGCCGTGCTGGTCGATTGTGACGAAACAACCTGGAGATCGCTATGCAGCCAGATCGGTGTGACCCGGCCGACCTTGACCTGGCGCGGACTCGCCACCCTCAATCGCCAGGCACTGCCGGATATTTTCGCTCCTCCTCCAACAACCGCTCAACCAGCGCGATGACTTCTTCAAGATGCCGTCTTTCGCGCAACGCGAGGAAGCCTCGCATCAGCCGAAGGCCGAATGCCGTCGTTTCATCGGCCTTCAATGCCAGGAGTTTGGGCTGCATCGGGACAGGATCCCCAGACATTTTGGATTTGAAACCGTGAACGAACCGTCGCTCGACCGAATCATTGAGCAGCTGCAATTCTGCATTGTTGATGCCAGAGCACTGCAACTCAAGATGTTGGAACGAATTTTGTCAATAGCGCTGCTGGAAGCCTATGAAATCAGGGGTAAACCCAGCGAATTGCGCGGCAAAAACGGCGCCTAGGCCTCCCTCGGGCCTCTTTTGGGCCTCCCTTGGACCCCGCTTGGGGCCGGGCGCCCTGGCGCGTCGCGCGGCAAGTCGTTGATGGAATCTGTCAGGCTTGTAGACAATACGTCTGCCGCCAGCATTGTCGACAATCGTCAGCCGTTTTTCGGGTTACCGCCGCGATCAAGCTCATGCGCCGAAAAATCTGACGGTATCTGCGGTGTCGGCTCGGCTGGTTCGGTAGCTGTTGGCCTTGTGATCCCGGTCCGGATAGCCGAACGAAATGCCGCAGACCACGCGCCGGTCGTCGCCGAGCCCGAAATGCCGGCGCACCACCGCGGCGTGAAACGCCAAAGCTGCTTGCGGGATGCTGGCAATGCCGAGCGCCTGCGCCGCCAGCATGAAGCTCGTGAGATAGCCGCCGCAATCGATCGCGCCATAGACGCCGAGCGCCTCGTCGGTATGCACGATGGCCACATGAGGAGCGCCGAAGAAATTGAAGTTCTCCAGCGCCTGTTTCGCGTAGGCTGCCTTGTCGCCGCGGGCAATGCCGAGCGAATTGTAGAGTTGAAACCCGCTCTCGCGCCGCCGCTCCAGATAGACACCGCGATATTCGCGCGGAAACGGAAAGTCGCCGCTGTTCGGCTGGCCGCTGCTGGCCACCCCATACATCACTTCGCGAAATTTTTCCGTTGCCTCTCCGGACGTGATCTCGAGCCGCCACGGCTGGCTGTTGCACCAGGATGCCGTCTTTTGCGCGGCAGTGAGCATTCGTTCGATCGTTGCGCGCGGCACCGGCTCGGGCCGGAACGCCCGGCAGGAAAAGCGCTGGGAGAGCAGGTCTTCGAGGACGTCGATCGGTGCAGTGTCGGTCTTGCTGTGCATTTACTCGTCGCCTCTGTTCGCGCCGGTGTGTCCTGCATGAGATAAAGCGCGGCAGGCTACGTCAAGCGACACCCACGTTACTGTCTCTTCGCTGTCATTCCTGGGCGCGTCGGCGCAGACGCGGAACCTCGATCCGAACTTCTGGATGCCGGGTTCGAGGCTGCGCCTCGCTCGGGAATGACGACCCGTCAAGCGCGCCCTCTGGTCGGGATCTTGTTGAACGGCACGTCCTTGTCGACGCGGATATCGCCGGGTAGCCCCAGCACGCGCTCGGCGATGATGCTGCGCAGGATTTCATCGGTACCGCCGGCGATGCGGGTGGAGGGAGACGACATCAGCAGGGTCTGGAACTGGCCCGCCGCCTCCGCGATCTGCGGATCGGTCAACACGCCGGCCGCGCCCTGCAGATCAAGCGCATAGCTCGCGATATCCTGCAGCATCGTGCCGGCCACCAGCTTGCCGATGGAATTTTCCGGTCCCGGCCGCTCGCCCTTGGAGAGCGCCGAGATCGCACGGTAGCTGGTATATTTCAGCCCGCTGTTCTTCACCGCCCAGTTGGCAAGCCTGGAGCGGGTCGCCCGATCGTCGATCGCGAGACCGTCCTCGGTCATCAGATTGCTGCAGAACTCAAACAGTTCTGCGAAGCCGGTCGCAAGCCGGGCCCCGATGGTCAGACGTTCGTTCATCAGTGTCGTCAGCGACACGTTCCAGCCGTCGCCAACCGCGCCGAGCCGCTGCGAATCCGGCACGTGCAGATCGGTGAAGAACACCTCGTTGAATTCCTGCATGCCGTTGGCCTGCTTGATCGGCTTCACATCGACGCCGGGGCTTTTCATGTCGATGAAGAACATGGTCAGCCCCTTGTGCTTGGGCACGTTGGGATCGGTGCGGGTGATCAGGATGCCGTAGTCGGAATAATGCGCCCCGGAGGTCCAGATCTTCTGGCCGTTGATGATCCATTCGTCGCCCCTGTTCTCGGCGCGGGTGCGAAGCCCGGCGACGTCGGAGCCGCCGGCGGGCTCGGAGAACAGCTGGCACCAGATTTCCTCGCCGGAGGCGATCTTCGGCAGATAGCGCCGCTTGTCGGCCTCGCTGCCATAGGCCATCACGGTCGGCCCGCACATGCCCTCGCCGATCTGGAAAGGGCTCGTCAGTTTGAAATAGACGCCCTCTTCCTGCTGCCAGATCACGCGCTCGACCGCTGTGGCGCCGCGCCCGCCATAATCCTTGGGCCATTGCAGGCAGGCCCAGCCGCCATCGGCCTTCTTCTTCTGCCAGCGTTTTGCGACTTCGACGATGTCATGCTTCTGCAGCTTGATGCGGCCGAGCGAGGATTTCGTCAGTTCCTCCTCGAATTCCTTCGGCGCATTGGCCGCGATCCATTGCCGCGCCTCGGCGCGGAAGGCGGCTTCCTGCGGGGTGTCATCGAAGTTCATTGGCGTCGTCCTCTCTCCGTCGTGACGATTGGCTAAGCGCGCCCCTTGGTCGGAATCTGGTTGAACGGCACGTCCTTATCGACCCGGATGTCGCCGGGCAATCCGAGCACGCGCTCGGCGATAATGTTGCGCATGATCTCGTCGGTGCCGCCCTCGACCCGGGTGCCGGGCGCGCGCAGCAGCATTGCCTGAAATTTTCCGGCCAGCTCCGCTTCCGCCCCGCTCAACACGCCGGCCGCGCCTTCGAGATCGAGCGCATAGGCCGCGATATCCTGCACCATCGAGCCCGCCACCAGCTTGCCGATGGAGTTTTCCGGCCCGGGCCGCTCGCCCTTGGAGAGCGCCGAGATCGCCCGCAAGCTGGTGTATTTGAGCCCGCTCGCCTTCACCGCCCAGTTCGCCAATCTGGACCGGACGCCGCGGTCGTCGATTGCGAGCCCATCCTCCAGCATCAGATTGCTGCAGAACTCGAACAGTTCGGGGAAACCGGTGGCGACGCCGGCGCCGATCGACATACGCTCGTTCATCAGCGTGGTTAGCGACACGTTCCAGCCGTCATTGACGGCGCCAAGGCGCTGTGAGTCCGGAATTTTCACATCGGTGAAATAGACCTCGTTGAAATCCGACTGGCCGCTGGCCTGCTTGATCGGCCGCACCTCGACGCCGGGGCTCCTCATGTCGAGGAAGAACATGGTCAGCCCCTTGTGCTTGGGCACGGTCGGATCGGTGCGCGTCAGCAGGATGCCGTAGTCGGAATAATGCGCGCCGGAGGTCCAGATCTTCTGGCCGTTGATGATCCAGTCATCGCCCTGCTTCTCGGCGCGGGTGCGAAGCCCCGCGACATCGGAGCCGCCGGCCGGCTCGGAAAAAAGCTGGCACCAGATGTTCTCGCCGGAGGCAAGCGGCGGCAGATATTGGCGTTTCTGTTCCTCGGCGGCGAACGCCATCATGGTCGGCCCGCACATGCCGTGGCCGATGATGAAGACGTAGCTGAGCTTGCCGAAAGCGCCCTCCTCCTGCTGCCAGATCACGCGCTCGATCGGCGAGGCGCCACGGCCGCCATACTCTTTCGGCCAGTGCAGGCAGGCCCAGCCGGCATCGGCCTTCGTCTTCTGCCAGGCTTTCGCGATCTCGAGCAGGTTGCCGCCCTCGATCTGGGTGCGGCCGAGCGAGGATTTGCGCAGATCCGCCTCATATTGCTTCGGCGCGTTGGCCGCGATCCATTGCCGCGCCTCGGCGCGGAAGGCTGATTCCTTCGGGGTGTCATCGAAATTCATTGGCGAGCCTCACTGCATAGGGTGGGTTAGCCGAAGGCGTAACCCACCAGGTCTATCGAGCATCCTGCTGGCAATGGTGGGTTACGCTTCGCGAACCCACCCTGCGGTCAACCATCAAGCCGCATTGCGCTTGCGCATCCGGTCGATCAACGCGTCCTCCCAATAGGATAGGCTGCCGAGCGCAAGCGCCATGGCGTTGGAACGGCGATAGTACATGTGGCAATCGAACTCCCAGGTAAAACCCATGCCACCGTGGACCTGGATGTTGTTCTTGGAACAGTGCTGGAACGCCTGCGTCGCGCTGATGCGCGCGGCGGCGGCGGCTTCCGGCAATTCAGAGGCATTGGTCGAGAGCGCCCAGGCGCCGTAATAGCAGTTCGAGCGCGCCAGGGTGGCCGAGACATACATGTCAGCGAGCATATGCTTGACCGCCTGGAACGAGCCGATCGGCCGTCCGAAGGCGATGCGGTCGAGCGCGTAGTCGCGGCCCATTTCCAGCGCGCGGTCGGCGCCGCCGACCTGCTCGAACGCCATCAGCACCGCGGCGCGGTCGAGCACCTGGCTCAGGATGCTCCAGCCTTCGTCGCCGCGGCCGAGCGGTTCGGCCTTGCAATTCCTGAAGCTGACTTCGGCCTGTCCGCGGGTCGGATCGAGATTGGCCAGGTCTTTGGCTTCGACGCCCTCGCCCTTCATGTCGACCAGGAACAGCGCGATATCCGTCTCGCGTCCGCTCGCGCCGGTGCGCGCGGCGACGATGGCAAAATCGGCGATCGCGCCATCCGGCACCGGCATCTTCACGCCGTTCAGCATGCCGCCGGACGCAGCCAGCCTGATCGCCCGGGCTGAGGGATTGCCCTTGCCCTCGAACAGCGCCAGCGTGCCGATCGCCTCGCCCTTCGCAATCGCAGGCAGCCATTTCTGCTTTTGCGCCTCGCTGCCGGCCAGCAGCAGCGCCTCGGCGGCGAGATAAACCGTCGAGGAGAATGGCACCGGCGCCAGCGCCCGGCCCATCTCTTCGGCGATCACGCAAAGCTCGAGATGTCCGGCGCCCGCTCCGCCAAACTCTTCCGGGATCGCGACGCCGAGAAAGCCCATCTCGGCGAGCCCCTTCCACAATTCGCGGTCACAGTCCGCCTTGCCGTCGAGCACCACGCGCACCGCCTTCGGCGAGCACTTTTCCGCGAGGAATTTTCGCGCCTCGTCGCGAAGCTGCTTTTGTTCGTCGGAGAAATCGAAGTTCATGGCGTGTTACTCGGGTTGATGCTGGAGGAAATGGTCAATCGTCATTTTGGGCTCGCCCCAGGAAGCCTGGAAATGACGACGGAGTTTGTCCGCGCGTGAGCTTCATTGCAGCACGATCACGTCATCGCCGGGCGGATCGGCATAGAGCCGCTCCACCAGGGCGGCGCGGCGCTCGAGGCCGGCGCGCTGGTTGATGTAGCCCTTGTCGGTCAACTCATTGCCGTCGATCGAAGCCGGCTCGACCATCAGCATGGCGCGCGCGATCCGCAGGCTGCTGGCGCCCTCGATCGCCTTGTTGTGCGCCTCGAGCCCGCGCTTCAGGCAGGCGATCACGGTCGGATGCCTGACCACCTCGTCATAGCTCGCCTCCGGATCGCCGACGATCTGGCGGCAGGCATGCAGATTGGGCCAGGCCAACAGTCCGACAAAGGCGCGATCCTGTCCGGCAACCAGCGCGTCCTGGATCACCGGCGTGGCGGCGGCGATCGCGTCGGTGCGCAAGGAGCCGACATGCACGAAGGTCCCGGTCGTCAGCTTGAAATCCTCCACGACGCGGCCCGCGAAGATGATGCCGGCTGCGGGATCATCGGGATCGACGAACACGCCGGCATCGCCGATGCGATAAAAGCCTTCCTCGTCGAACGCGGCCGCGGTGAGATCAGGCCGGCCGAAATAGCCCGGCGTGACGTTGACCCCGCGCAGCCGCAACTCGTATTTCGATCCGCACGGCACCATCTTCAGTTCGACGCCGGGAAACGGCAGCCCGATCAGGCCGACCCGCTCGGTGTCCCAATAAGTGCCGGTCGAGGTCGGCGCCGTCTCGGTCGAGCCCCATCCGGTGTAGAACACGATGCGCTCGCCGGTGGCGCGCACCGCAAGCGCCTGCATCCGGTCATAGAGATCGTCCGGCAGCCGCGCGCCGCCATAGGCCATCAAGCCCAGATTCTTGAAGAAGCTGCGACACAGTGCGTCGTCTTTTTCCATGGCGGCAGCGAGCGCGGCATAGCCCGCCGGCACGTTGGCGTAGTAGGTCGGCGAGATCTCGCGCAGGTTCCGCAACGTCTCTTCGATCTGGCCCGGCACCGGGCGGCCGTCGTCGATATAGAGCGTGCCGCCTTCGGTCAGCACCGGATTGAACAGGGCGTTGCCGCCCATGGTGTGATTCCAGGGCATCCAGTCGAGATAGGTCGCCTGCGGTGCCCGGGGGTCGCGCGGCCGGACCTGCATCATCATCGCGGCATTGGCGCACATCATGGTTTGCGTGTTGATGACGGCCTTGGGCATGCCGGTCGAGCCCGAGGTGAACAGCAGCTTGCCCACGGTGTCGGGCGTGATCTTCGCGATCGACTCGGCGACAGCTTCGGTCACGGGCGTTGCCGCGAGATCGGCGAAGGCGATGCTTCGGATGCCGTCGCAGGGACGCGCCACGTGGATCACGATGACGCCATCGAGATCGAGCGCATCGAGCGCCTTGGCGAAGGTCGGTCCGTCCTGCACCAGGACGACCTTGGGCCTGATCAGCTCGAATAGATATTTCAGCTTGAGATGATCGTGGCTCATCAGCGAATAGGCCGGCGACACCGGCGCCGCCGGAAGGCGCGCCTGCATCGCGGCCTGCGTCAACAGCGCATGCTCGATCGAATTGCCCGACAGAATCGCAACGGGGCTACCCTGCCCAAGACTGAGATCGAGCAGGCCCTGCGTCAGCGCATCAACCGTGCGCTTGGCGTCGCCGTAGGACAGCCTGCGCCATTGCCGGTCCGCGCCTGCGCGCTGCGCCAGCCAGATGCGATCCGGCGTCTCGTTCGCCCATTTCGCCAGCGACGCCGGGATATGCCTCTCATAGGCCTTCAGCGGAATCCGCGACTTCAGGACGATGACGCCATCATCCCGCCGGTTCACCGCGATGTCCCGCGGCAGCCATTCGATCTTGCGAAAGGCCGGCTTTTCGAGCACCGCGGCCGCACTCCCATCCATATTGCGCCTCCCGAAATATCGCTGCTTGGCGCAGCCTTGTTGTTAGCTTCTGGTATAGACCGGCTTTCGCTTCTCGAGAAAGGCCGTGATGCCCTCGTTGAACTCTTCCGACCGGCTGCACAGCACCTGATTGCGGTCTTCCATCGCAATCGCTGCCTCCAGCGAGCCGGCATCGACGCTGAAGTTGAGGCACTCCTTGGAGAGCCTCAAGCCCACCGGCGAGGCCGTCATCATGGCGTCGACATAGGGCTCCCCAGCCGCCGCGAGCCCATCCTCCTCGACGACTTCCGAAACCAGGCCGACCGCAAGCGCCCGCTCAGCGCCGATGAAACGGCCGGTGAGAATGAGTTCGGATGCGACGGAAATGCCGACGAGCCGCGGCAGGAAATAGCTGGTGCCGATATCGCAACCACCAAGGCCGAGCTTGATGAAGGCGCAGTTCATCCGCGCGGATCTCGTGGCAATGCGGATATCGGCGGCCAGCGCCAGCGCAAACCCGCCGCCGGCCGCAGCCCCCTGAACCAGCGCGATGATCGGCTGTGGACAGCGCCGCATCAGCATCACGATATCGGCGATTCGGCGCTGCGAATCGAGCGACTCCGTCACTCCGGGCGGCTCCTGCTGCCCGGCGCGCCGCGCCATCGCATGCTTGAGATCAAGCCCGGCACAGAAATCTTGTCCGGCCCCCCGCAACACCACGACGCGCGTGGTGCGATTGCGCTGCAAGCCCTGGAAGTAGCCGTTCAGCGCGTCGATCAGTCCGGGATCGAGCGCGTTGAGATGCCCCGGGCGATTGAGCGTCACCCGGTCAACTCCGTCGTCATGTTCGATCAAGAGGGACACGCGGTGCTCCGAATTCTCGTCGTGCCGGCCTTGAGCCGGGACCCACGCCGGTGATCATGGGTCCCGGATCGGCAGCCGCTTCGCTTGTTGGTCCGGGACGACATCAGAATGTGTGTTACCGCGGCGCCATGCGGATGGCGCCGTCGAGGCGGATGGTCTCGCCGTTCAGCATCGGGTTCTCGACGATGTGGACCGCGAGGTTGCCGTATTCGGACGCATCGCCCAGCCGCGCCGGGTGCGGCACCTGGGCGCCGAGGCTCTTGCGCGCCTCCTCGTTCAATCCCATCAATAGCGGCGTCAAGAACAGGCCGGGCGCGATGGTGTTGACGCGGATCTTCTGGCTCGCGAGGTCGCGCGCCGCCGGCAGCGTGAGGCCGACCACGCCGCCCTTGGAGGCGGCATAGGCGATCTGGCCGATCTGGCCTTCGTAGGCCGCGACACTCGCAGTGTTGATGATGACGCCGCGCTCCTCGCCGATCGGCTCGGCGGTGACGAGCCGCTCGGCGAACAACCGCAGCACATTGAAGGTGCCGATCAGATTGACGTTGATGATGCGCGCGAACTTCGCCAGCGGATAGACGCCGTCCCGGCCGACGATGCGCTGCGAGCCGCCGATCCCGGCGCAATTCACCAGCACCCGCGCAACGCCGTGGGCAGCCTCTGCCCTGGCAATGCCGGCCTTGACCTGCTCCTCGTCGGTGACGTCGGCATGAAGGGCAACGCCCTTCAGCTCACTGGCGACCTTCTCGGCGTTCTCCTTGCTCTGGTCGAGCACGGCGATCCTGGCACCCCTGGCGGCCATGGCACGGGCGGTCGCGGCGCCGAGCCCCGAACCGCCGCCGGTGATAAGAACGGCAACGTCTTGCAACTGCATGGTCAGATTCTCCTTGGGCGTTTCTTCTCTAGACTTCTTGCTTATTGAATTGCTTGTTGAACTCGCGCGCCCGTCATCCAGCGCTGGCGGCAGCTCCATCGTTCGCGGTCAGCATGCCGCCGCAGATCAGCGCTTCCATGTGCCGGATGTAGTCGCGGCAGACCTCGTCGGTGACCGGACCGATGCCGGCCGCACGCGACATCGCATGCCGGCCGAAAAACAGGTGATCGCAGGCGCCGATCAGGCTGGTGTAGAACAGCACCGGATCGATCTTGCGGAACTCGCCGGCCGCAATCCCTTCCGTCAGCAGCCTGCGATGGAAATCGAGCAAGGGCGCGACGAAGAATTGCGAGACCTCGTCGGCGGCCTCCGCACTGCTTTCGTGCAGGAGGTAATGGATCAGCCGGTTCATATAGGGGAAGCGCCGATAGGCGCGGATGATGCCGGCGATGTGCAGCTTCAGCTTCTCGGTAGGCCGAATCGGTTGCGCCAGCAGATATTCGAGGTTTGCCGTCTCGGTCGCCGCGTCGCGCGCGAGCAGCGCCAGCAAGAGGCCATCCTTGTTGCCGAAATGATATTTCACGAGAGCTGCGTTGACGCCGGATTTTTGCGCGATGTCGCTCAAGGACAGCTCGATCGAGGACCGCGCGATCATCAGATCGCTCGCCGCAACCAGAAGCTTCTCAGCGGTGGCGTTCCTCGCCGTCTGAAACCGGTTCGCAACGCTGCTGTTCAACGGCCGTCCCTTCACGATCTGGCGTGGTCCAGGGCCTAGATAAGCCCAAGCCGCGCCTCACCTCAAGAGTTAATTGATTGATTGACTAAATCCTTGTCCGCTCGTTAAATCCGGCCAAACCTCAAAATGGCAACCATGACAAACAGGGAGAACAGAGATGGCCGAGGCTTACATCGTCGCCGCCGCGCGTACCGCCGGCGGCCGCAAGGGAGGGCGTCTCGCGGGCTGGCATCCGGCCGATCTGGCCGCGACCGTGCTCGATTCGCTGGTGGAGCGCTCCGGCGCCGCTCCCGACCAGATCGAAGACGTGATCATGGGCTGCGTGATGCAGGCGGGCGAGCAGTCCAACAACGTGGCGCGCAACGCGATCATGGCCTCGAAACTGCCCGAGAGCGTGCCCGGCACCTCGATCGACCGACAATGCGGCTCCTCGCAGCAGGCGCTGCATTTCGCGGCGCAGGCGGTGATGTCGGGAACCATGGATGTCGTGATCGCCGCCGGCGTGGAGTCGATGACCCGGGTGCCGATGGGGCTCGCCTCCTCGTTGCCCGCCAAGAACGGTTTTGGCCACTACAAGAGCCCGGGGATCGAGCAGCGCTATCCGAACATCGTGTTCAGCCAATTTACGGGCGCTGAAATGATGGCCGAGAAGTATGGCCTCTCCAAAGACGAGCTCGACGAGTACGCCTATAACAGCCATCAGCGCGCAATTGCCGCGACGCAGGCCGGCCGTTTCAAGGAGGAGATCGTTCCGCTCCAGATCACCCGCGCCGACGGCACCACCGACACCCACACCATCGACGAAGGCATCCGCTTCGACGTCAGCCTCGACGGCATCAAGGGCGTGAAGCTGATCGCCGAGAACGGCAGGCTGACCGCGGCCAGCGCCAGCCAGATCTGCGACGGTGCCTCCGGCGTGGTCGTGGTCAATGAAAAGGGCCTGAAATCGCTTGGCGCCACGCCGCTGGCGCGGATCCATCACATGACCATGATGGGCGGCGATCCCGTGATCATGCTGGACGCGCCGCTGCATGCCACCGAGCGCGCACTGAAAAAGGCCGGGATGGCGATCGATGACATCGACCTGTTCGAGGTCAACGAGGCCTTCGCCTCGGTGCCGACGGCGTGGCTGAAGACGACCGGCGCCGATCCCGAGAGGCTCAACGTCAATGGCGGCGCCATTGCGCTCGGCCATCCCCTTGGCTGTTCCGGCACCAAGCTGATGACGACGCTGGTCAACGCCCTCAAGCAGCGCAACAAGCGCTATGGGCTGCAGACCATGTGCGAAGGCGGTGGCATGGCCAATGTGACGATTGTCGAGAGGTTGTAGGAGCCAGCAACTACGATGATGTCGTCCCGGCCCTTGAGCCGGGACCCATAACCACAGGCGTTCGAGGTTATGGCGGGCTGGTGCTCCCAGCTTGCAAAATTTGCATCGGTGGTTATGGGTCCCGCATTCGCGGGGACGACGCAGAAATAATAGTGATTGATCGAGGAACGTAGTGACCCACCCCTCCATCCACGCCCGCACCCAGCCGAACAAGATCGCCTACCAGATGGCGGCGACCGGCAAGGCGATCAGCTATCGGGAACTGGACGAACTATCGAACCAGGGCGCGCAGCTGTTTCGCGCGCTGGGGCTGAAGGCCGGCGATCACGTTGCCCTCCTGATGGAGAACCGGCTGGCCTTCATGGAGATCTGCTGGGCGGCGCAGCGCAGCGGGCTCTATTACACGGCGATCAGCCGCTATCTGACCCAGGACGAAATCGGCTACATCGTCAGGGATTGCGGCGCCAAGCTCGTGATCACCTCACCGAAATGCGCGGAGCAGATCCAGGGCCTCAATACCGGCGCGCCCGGCGAGCCGTTGTTCTTCATGGTCGACGAGCCGCTTGCCGGTTTCCGCTCCTGGGACCGGGAAGCCGGTGTGCAGCCCCTCTCGCCGATTTCGGACGAGGTCGCAGGCTACGACATGCTGTACTCGTCCGGCACCACCGGCCGGCCCAAGGGTATCAAGAAGACGTTCGAGAACCAGCCGATCGACTGGCCGAATCCGTTCCTGCTGGTGCTCTGTGCCAACATGTGTGGAATGGGCGCCGACACCATCTATCTATCGCCGGCGCCGCTCTATCACGCCGCGCCGCTGCGCTTCAACATGATGGCGATCATTTTGGGCGGCACCTCCATCATCATGGAATCCTTCGACCCCGAGGCATTCCTGCGGCTGGTCGAGACGCACAAGGTGACGCAGTCGCAGCTGGTGCCGACCATGTTCGTACGCATGCTGAAGCTGCCCGAAGAGGTCCGCAGGCGCTACGACGTCTCTTCCCTGAGGGGCGCGATCCATGCCGCTGCGCCCTGCCCGGTCGACGTCAAGGCGAAGATGATCGACTGGTGGGGGCCGATCCTGATCGAATATTACGCCGGCTCCGAAGGCAACGGGGTCACCGTCTCCACCTCGCAGCAATGGCTTGATCACCGTGGCACCGTCGGCCGCGCCGTGGTCGGCAAGGTGAAAATTCTCGACGAGAACGACCGGGAGCGTCCGGCCGGCGAGATCGGCACGGTGTACTTCGCCGACGCGCCGCAGTTTTCCTATCACAACGATCCCGAGAAGACCAGGCGCGCTTATAATTCAAAGGGCTGGTCGACGCTCGGCGACGTCGGCTATCTCGACGCCGACGGCTTTCTCTATCTTACCGACCGCAAGTCCTACATGATCATTTCCGGCGGGGTGAACATCTATCCGCAGGAAACCGAGGACGTCCTGATCACGCACCCCGCGGTGGCAGACGTCGCCGTGTTCGGCGTGCCGAACGAGGAGATGGGCGAAGAGGTCAAGGCCGTCGTGCAGCCACACGACATGGCACACGCCGGCAAGCCGCTGGAGGCCGAGCTGATGGCGTTTTGCCGAAGCAAACTGTCGCCGATCAAATGCCCGAAGAGCATCGACTTCGAGCCGGAGTTGCCGCGCACCCCAACCGGCAAGCTGGTAAAGCGCCATCTGCGCGACCGCTATTGGCCGAGCCTGCGGTGATGTAATACGCGAACGATATCGTAGGTGATGTCGTAAGGTGGGCGAAGGCGCCCTTGCGCCGCGCCCACCATAGCCCCGCGCGGACAAATGGTGGGCACGCCTTCGCCCTGCGAGCTACGGCGGACAAGTCGCTTTGCCCACCCTTCCAGTCCGCCTCATGCCCGAGATTGTCCGCACATGACGAGGAAAGCATGACCTCCCTCCCCGAGATCCTCCTGCCCGCGGCGATCCGATCGCGCTATGTCGACGCCATCAACGGGCTTCGCATGCATGTGCTCGAGGCCGGCTTCGAGACACCCGGCCGGCCTTGCATCCTGCTGCTGCACGGCTTTCCCGAGCTCGCCTATAGCTGGCGCAAGGTGATGCCGGCGCTGGCCGATGCCGGCTATCACGTGATCGCGCCGGATCAGCGGGGCTATGGCCGCACCACCGGGTGGGACGCGAACTACGACGGCGAGCTTGCGCCGTTCCGTCTCACCAATCTGGTGCGCGATGCGCTCGGGCTGGTGTCCGCATTCGGCTACACCCGCGTCGAGGCGGTGATAGGACACGATTTCGGCAGTCCTGTCGCGGCCTGGTGCGCGCTGGTTCGGCCAGAAGTATTTCGATCGGTGGTGATGATGAGCGCGCCGTTCGGCGGCCCGCCGGCGCTGCCGTTCGGCACGGCCGCTTTGCCTGCGAAGCCGCAAGCGGAGGATCCGGTTCATCGCGAGCTCGCCGCGTTGCCGCGGCCGCGCAAACACTACCAATGGTACTATTCGAGGCGTGAAGCGAATAATGAGATGACCCGAGCGCGGCAAGGCATACACGATTTTCTGCGCGCCTATTATCATCACAAGAGCGCGGACTGGAAGGCCAACCAGCCTCATCCGCTCGCGGGCTGGACGGCGGGCGAACTCGCGAAACTGCCGACCTATTACGTGATGGATCGGGCCCAGACCATGCCGGCGACAGTGGCGAAGGAAATGCCTGATGCGGCCGCGATCGCAGCCCATCGATGGTTGCCGGATCGCGAGCTCGAATTCTACAGCGCCGAATATCGGCGCACCGGCTTTCAGGGCGGCCTGCAATGGTATCGCTGCGGAACCTCGGGCGTCTTCAACCGGGAATTGCAGATCTGGTCGGGCCGCACCATCGACGTCCCCTCCTGCTTCATCGCCGGCAAGCAGGATTGGGGCACCTATCAGCGCCCCGGCGTGTTCGAAGCGATGCAGGCAACAGTGTGCACCGCGATGATGGGCTGTCATTTGGTCGATGGCGCCGGGCACTGGGTTCAGCAGGAGCAGCCGGAGCAGGTTATTGAGTTGCTGCTGCAATTTGTCGCGCAGGCGAGAGCGCGCGCGGCGGGATGAGCTCACTGCCAGCTCATTGTCAGACCAACGATTGGCAGACCGCGCAATCATCGCCTGCAGGGGAGTATCGTCACCACCACCATCATCATCCCAGCTGCGACCGCTGCGGCTTTTGATCGCAGACGCCACAGTCCTTTTTTTCGCGATGCGGATGATGATCTGCCCAATACTTGCGCAAACGACGGAACCTTGATCTGGCTGCAACGTTTCGATCCCGGGCAATGCGTATTGGAGGAGTTTCTATGGAAAAGAAGATCGCTGGACTTTTGGGAGCGGTGGCGGCGCTCAGCACGATGGGCGCCGCCCAGGCCACAGCGGCCCCGGTGCCAACGGATGCTTTGCAGGGCAATTCCTACGCCGACCTGCTGGAGCCGATCCCGAACGCGCTGGCGCTGCTGCAGACTGTCGACGCGCAGGCGCCGGCAACATCAGCCAACGCGAACGTGCAGGTGGCGCAGCTCTACTACCACCATCATCACCACCACCATCACCACCATCACGGCTTTTTCCGCTACGGACCGGTCGTCGTGGTGCCGCATCGCCGCTGGCACCACCATCATCATCACCACCACCATCACCATCACGCCTTCTATCGCTATTGAGACCGCGCAGCTCGCACTGACAACAAGGACCCCACAGCCCGAGCTTTGGGGTCCTTTTCATGTCCGGCCTGTCTGCTCTCGAGTTCGCGAGAGCTCTATCTCGACCTCAGCCCTGCCGGGTCTTTTCCTTGGCCGCGCGATGCAGGTGGCGGTAGGTGCCGTCGAACACGGTATCGGTTGAGGAGGTCCATTCCGTCCCCTTCGCAAGCTTCGGCCGGCTGTTGTAGATGCGGCGCGCCTGCAGTTCGCGTTCGGCGGCTTCGTCCTCGCTCATCGGCTCCAGCTCGAACGGGGCCTCCTCGGGAATCACGATGATCTGCGCGAACGGCTCGCTGGGGCGGAAAATATGCGTGCGGCCCTCGGCCGGCGCCTTGAACACGCAAAAGAACATCATCGGCCACCAGTTGCGGATCAACGCCGGCACCGCAATCGGTACGGTGTCGGTGCGATCAGTGTAGAAG
>NZ_JBAURI010000226.1:0-4750 GCF_049581145.1 Bradyrhizobium sp. | reverse complement strand
CCCGGAATGACGAACGATGGGTCAACGCCGATAGAACCAGTTTCATGGAATCGCTCGTCTCGTATGTCCGCGACCTGCCGCGCGAGAGCGCGCGATGTCGAAAAACCTCAATCCGGCCTTACCATCTCGAACATGTTTTCCGGCTTGATCTCGAAATAGTCGCCGCGGCGGCCGGCGCGGACGATGGGGTGGGCCAGCGCGGTCTGGTAGACGCCGTCCTTGATCATGGCCTTGTCGATATGGACGGCGACCACCTCGCCGAGGGTCAGCCAGGCCGGCGCCTCCTTGCCATCGGCGCCGTGCAACCGGATGATCTGCGTCAGCTTGCATTCGAACGACACCGGGCTTTCGGCGACGCGCGGCACCTCGACGATCTGGCTCGGCAGCTGGGTCAGGCCGGCGATGGTGAACTCGCAGACATCGTGGGGGACATGGGCCGCGGTCGCGTTCATCTGCTTGGCCAGATCCATGGTGGCGAGATTCCAGACGAACTCGCCGGTTTCCTGGATGTTGGCGACGCTGTCCTTCCAGGTGGTGGAGGAGAAACCGATGATCGGCGGGGTGTAGCAGAAGGCGTTGAAGAAGCTGTAGGGCGCCAGGTTGACATGGCCTTTGGCGTCACGTGAGGAGATCCAGCCGATCGGGCGCGGCGCGATGATGGCATTGAAGGGGTCGTGCTTGAGGCCGTGGCCATTGACGGGCTGGTAGGAGTGCAGGTCTTTTGGGGTTGATGCGTCCATTCTACTTCCTACTGGATTTGATTGACCGTCATTGCGAGCGGCAGCGAGCAATCCAACCCCGTATTTGCGGCGCGATGGATTGCTTCGCTGCCGCTCGCAATGACGCGGAAATACTTTACGTTTCCTTGTGAACGATTGTCTGCCTGCGCGACGTCAGCCCTACCATGACGAAATCGATCATCTGGTCGATCGAAGGTCCCGGCTTGTTGATGGCCTGCGCGATCATCTGCGGGTGGAAGAAGCGCATCATCGCGGTGCAGGCACACATGGCTGCAACCGCCACGTCGGCCGCCTCGAACTCCCCGGAGGCCACGCCCTGCGCGATGACGCCGCCGATGCTCTCGGTGATCCGCTCCATATGCGCCTTGCAGACTTCCCAGCTCTCCTCCATGGCGATCTCGACCATCTCATGCAGCTTGGAATCGCCGACATAGCGCTCGCTGTTCATGCGATGGATCGCGGTCATCAGTTCGCGCAGGCGCAACGCCGCCGGGCCAGGCCGCACGACGATCTCATGCGCGGCCTCCTCGACCCCGCCCATCAGGCCGCGCGCGACGCCTTCGTGGATCGCCTTCTTGGAATCGAAGAAGCGATAGACGTTGGCCGGGCTCATGCGCAGCTCTTTGGCGATGTCGGCAACCGTGGTCTTCTGATAGCCGATCTGCCGGAACAGACGCTCCGCCACCACGAGAATTCGTTCCCGTGTATCCGGCTCGACATGGTCCGAGATCAGCGTCATGTGGTGCTCAATGTTCAATTATTCCGCGGCCTCAGCAAGCGGAAATGCGGGTTCGGGATGATGCTGCGGCGCGACACTGATCTGTTCGCTCGGCCCCCTTTGTTCAAGGCTCTTGCGGAACCAGAGGGCGTACAGGCCCGGCAGATACAGCAAGGTCAGGAAAGTCGCAACGAACAAACCGCCCATGATGGTGATCGCCATCGGGCCCCAGAACGCCGAGCGCGACAACGGGATCATGGCGAGGATGGCCGCGAGCGCTGTCAGCACCACCGGCCGGGCACGCCGGACGGTGGCTTCCACGATGGCCTGCTTGCGCGACAGCCCGTGGCTGACATCGGTTTCGATCTGGTCGACCAGGATCACGGTGTTGCGCATGATCATGCCGGCAAGCGCGATCAGGCCCAGGAGCGCCACGAACCCGAACGGCTGGTTGGCGACGTTGAGCCCGAGCGAGGCGCCGACGATGCCGAGCGGGGCGGTCAGGAACACCAGGAGCAGCCGGGAAAAGCTCTGCAACTGGATCATCAGGAGCGTCAGCATGACGATCGCCATCAAGGGAAACAGCACGAAGATCGAGGCGTTGCCCTTGGCGGATTCCTCGATGGCTCCGCCCATCTCGATGCGATAGGCCGGCTCGAGGTGGTCGCGGATGTCCTGCAGTTTTGGCCAGATCTGGTTGGTCACGTCGGGCGCCTGGACGCCGTCCTTGACGTCGGCCCGCACCGTGATCGCCATGTCGCGGTTGCGGCGCCACAGGATCGGCTCCTCGTGGGAATATTCGATCTTGGCGATCTGCTGCAGCGGCACCGCGACGCCATTGACCGTGGTCACCGTGAGATCGCCGACATGGGCGAGGTCGAGCCGTTCGGAGGGCACCGCGCGGGCGACGACGCCGACCTTCTCGACGCCATCGCGGATGGTCGTGACCTGGACACCGGAGATCAGCATGGCGAGCGCCTGCGAGACGTCCTGCGGCGTCAGGCCCAGCGCGCGGGCGCGGTCCTGATCCACCACCAGCTTGAGGTAGGGCGACTGCTCGTTCCAGTCGAGCTGCGGATCCCTGACATTCGGATTTTCCTTGACGATGTCGCGAACCTGATAGGCGATGTCGCGCACCTTGGTGGTGTCGGGCCCGATCACGCGGAATTGCACGGGAAAGCCGACCGGCGGGCCGAAATTGAAGCGGTCGACGCGCACGCGGGCCTCGGTGAGCGCGCCGTCAGCGACCGCGTTCTCGATCTTCGCCTTGATCCGCTCGCGCGCCTCGACGTCCCTGGCGACGATGACGATCTCGGCAAAGGCCTCGTTCGGCAGTTGCGGATTGAGGCCGAGCCAGAAGCGCGGTGAGCCCTGGCCGACATAGGAGGTATAGGTTGAAATGTCCTGATCGCCCTTGAGCAGGGTTTCCGCCTTCTCCACCGACTTTTCCGTGACGTTGATGGCGGTGCCTTCCGGCAGGCGAAGCTGCAGGAACAGTTCGGGCCGCTCCGACAGCGGGAAGAATTGCTGCTGCACATGGCCGAAGGCGATGATCGAGAGCACGAAGACGCCGACGGTCGCCGCGACCACCGTGACGCGATGGTCGACGCACCATTGGATCACGGCCCGCAGGCCGCGATACATCCGCGTCTCGTAGACCGCATGCGGATCATGATCGTGACGGACGGCGATATTCGGCAGCAGCTTGACGCCGATATAGGGGGTGAAGATCACGGCGACGAACCAGGAGGCGACCAGCGCGATCGCCACGATCCAGAAGATGCCGCCGGCATATTCGCCGACCGCGGAATTGGCAAAGCCGATCGGCAGGAAGCCGGCCGCCGTCACCAGCGTGCCGGTCAGCATCGGAAACGCGGTGGATTCCCAGGCAAACGACGCGGCTTTCATGCGGTCCCAGCCCTGCTCCATCTTCACCACCATCATCTCGACCGCGATGATGGCGTCGTCGACCAGAAGTCCGAGCGCGATGATCAGGGCGCCGAGCGTGATGCGGTGCAGATCGAGCGACATCGCGTTCATGACGATGAAGACGATCGCGAGCACCAGCGGCACCGACAGCGCCACCACGATGCCGGTGCGCCAGCCGAGCGCCAGGAAGGAGACGAACAGCACGATCACCAGCGCCTCGATGAAGGAATGCACGAACTCGCCGACGGCGTGCTCGACCACCTTGGGCTGATCGGCGATCAGATCGACATTGATGCCCTGCGGCACCGCCTTCATGAACTCGGCGGCGGCTGCCGATACATCCTTGCCGAGCTCGAGGATGTTGGCGCCGCGCGCGGTGACGACGCCGATGCCGATCGCCGGCTTGCCCTCCTGGCGCACCACGAAGCTCGGCGGATCGACATAGCCATGGCTGACGGTCGCGATATCGCCGAGCCGGAACACCCGCCCGTTGCTTTGCACCGGCGTCTCCGCGACCGCCTTGACGCCGTCGAGCGCGCCGGTGACGCGCAGCGGCACGCGCTGCGAGTCTGTCTCCACCGTTCCGGCCGGCACCACATTGTTCTGTTTCGCCAGCGAGTCGAACAGCGCCTGCGGGGTGACGCCGAGCGTGGCGAGCTTGGCATGCGAGAACTCGACGAAGATGCGCTCGTCCTGGGTGCCGTAGATATCGACCTTGGTGACGCCGTTGACCTTCAATAGCCGCTGGCGAAAGCCTTCGGCGGCCTTTTTCAATTGCGCGTAGTCGGCGCCCTCGCCGGTCATCATATAGAGGATGGAATCGACGTCGCTGAATTCGTCGTTGACGACGGGACCGAGCAGGCCGGCCGGCAAATCGCCCTGCACGTCGGCGAGCTTCTTGCGCAACAGGTAAAACAGATACGGCACCTCCTTCGGCGGCGTCGAATCCTTGAACGTGACCTGCATTGCGGTGAAGGAGGGTTTCGAATAGGTCTGCACCTTGTCGAAGTAGGGCAGCTCCTGCAGCTTCTTCTCGATCGGGTCGGCCACCTGCATCTGCATCTCGGCCGCGGTCGCGCCCGGCCAGATCGCCGAGACGTTCACCACCTTGACCGTGAAGAACGGATCCTCCGCGCGTCCGAGCCGCTGATAGGAGAAGAAGCCGGCGGCGCCGAGCGCCAGCATCAGGAACAGCACGAGGGCGGGATGGCTGACCGCCCAGGCGGAAAGATTGAACCGTTTCATCGCACCCTCCAATGACGAACCAAGCGTGGTGTGAGCAAATGCAGTCTTCGTCATTCCGGGGCGCGCGAAAGCGCGAACCCGGAATCTCGAGATTCTCTGGTGCGCAATTGCGCACCAT
>NZ_JBAURI010000225.1:0-1605 GCF_049581145.1 Bradyrhizobium sp. | reverse complement strand
CTGCCGCCTCCGCCCGGACGGACGCGGCAACCAGGTCGTAAGGTGTAGCTGAACTGAACGACTCTGGGTACAGAACGTCATTCCCGGGGTCATGGTGTCCTGGCCGTCGTCAGGCCGGTGCTTGCGCTGCAAGCAGCGCAAGCACGTCAACCGCGAGTCCGGCGGCCCGGGACGGAAGGAGGGCAAGGACGAATGACCACTCCCGGAGGAGCCGTCCAGTATTTGCAATGGAGGAAGGACGTGGCCGAGCACGACTATGCCGCTGCCTCCGGCTACCTCAGTATCCGCTTTGGGGAGAGCCGGGCAGAGGAGGTGTCCAAGAAGCTGCAGAAGCTCCCGGTGATCCAGCGCCGCGCCAACGATATCCTGCGGGCTACCCAGCGCGTCCCGCTGCCGCTGTCGGACCCGGGCGTGCTGAGAGACCTGCAGAAGGTGCTGGCGGGGGAGAAGCTGTCTCCGGTTCTCATAGCGGATGGGGATATCGCGGACGGCTACCACCGTGTCTCCCTGGCCTACGCGCTCGACCCTTACGCGGACGTGCCGCTCAAGCTCGGTTAGGTCAGTCCCTCCGCCAGGACAATCCACGTCCGTTTCCCCGCCGAGCAGGCTATGCCGTGGCGTGTCACGATAGCGTGGCGGCAGGCGGCCGTGGAGGTGTGGGTGGCTGAGCATGAGAATCAGGAGATCGCGGCGGCTCTGGCGAAACTGGCCGAGCAGGACGCGGCGGCCGCCGAAGAGGCGCGGGCCGCGCTGGAGTGGATCGCCGGGGAACCGGGCCTGGCGTTCATCACCCAGGAGCGTATCCAGGGCTTCTGCTGGTACGAGCTGCCGGAGAAATGGTTCGTCGATCTCGACGAGAAGCTGCAGGTGGTTACGGCGCTGGCCGAGGCACTGGATCTGCTGCAGCTGCCCCGGTACGCCGCCATCTGCCGGTCCGAGACGACACGCGAGATTCTGGACGCCTATGAGGTGAGCACTGCGGACGGCAAGGCCGCCTTCCGCCGGGCCGCCGCCGCCTCCGGCATCACCCCGCCCGACCTGCCGGAGTTCGAATGGGGTGCGGTGATGGGCCTGGAGGAGGCGTCCGCGCGTTCGTCAACCGCCGATTTCCTTGAGGTCGCCGTCGCCAGCGGCGACCTGGTCCCGGGGCGGCCGGGGTGGAAGGTTCGCCAGAAGGAACTCGTGCGAGCCCATCTCAATGTCCCGCAGGCCGGACTGCTCGGGCAGACACTGGCCCAGGTGATCCTCACCGAGCGTGCCGAGACCTGGGTCAACGCGCGGCGCAGCGAAACCCGCCGCCGGATCCTTGCCGCGATCGCCAACCGGCTGCTCCAGCCCGCCGAACTCCCGCCCGCCACAGCTGCCGACCCGGTTCCCCCGCTGCGCTGGCTGCTGAGCCAGCTGGACGACGGTATCGCCCTCACCCAGACCGGCAACCTTAACCGGAAGTTCGTCCAGCAAAGCGCGGACCGGTTCGGGTGGGACTTCCCCCGCCCGCCGCGGACCGAGGACGACCTGTTCGACCTGCACCGGCTGCGCCACTTCGCCCAGGATCTAGGCCTGGCCCGTCGGTCGGGCCGCATGCTCACGCTGACCGCCAAGGGC
>NZ_JBAURI010000224.1:0-7522 GCF_049581145.1 Bradyrhizobium sp. | reverse complement strand
CGGTCCAGCAGGCAGGCTCCGCCGGCGTCAACGGCCCGCAGGTCGCCGATGCCGGCCCGGTCCGTGGCCCCGTCCAACAACCGGTTGGGCCGCCACGCGATGAGCCGACGACCACGGCCTACGGCATCTCCAGCGACGGACCGACGACGGACGTCTACACGGCGTTGTTCGGACCCCGGAATCACTGAAATCCTGCTCGGCGCGGGTGGATTGATTGTTTCTGGGTCGCTCGCCCGAAAGTATTAGGTGGGCTCGCCCATCGTAACTGGCGTTGCGCCGGAGCCGGGCGCAGACTCAGGCCTGCATGGAGCGGGCCTGACCGCGCAGGGAGGTGATGAACATGAAATTCCTCGCGCTCACGATCGTGATTGCAGTGTTGGTCTTCGCGGCGGCGGTGTTCGCCTCGAACGAGTCACGCGCGGTGCCCGCGTGCGTCACCGGCTGCAACGCGATCCGGTCCAGCGCATAGGAGCTGCCAGCGAGGAGCGCGGCAGTTATGGTGGCAGCAGTTACGGTGACAGTGCACTTAATTGACATACCGCGCCTTCCAGCGCATCATGCTGCATGGCCCGTCTCGCCCGTGTCGTCATCCCCGGTCATCCCCACCATGTCACCCAGCGCGGCAATGGCCGCGCGCGGACCTTCTTCGGCGACGACGACTACGCGCTTTACCGCGATCTGCTCGCCGAGAACTGCCGCGCGGCCCGCGTCGAGGTGTGGGCCTGGTGCCTGATGCCGAACCACGTGCACCTCATCCTCGTGCCGTCCGATCCGGACGGGTTGCGCCGGGCGCTGGCGCGGGTGCATCGACGCTATGCCGGCGTGATCCAGGCACGGCGCAAACGCAGCGGTCATTTCTGGCAGGGCCGGTTCGGCGCGGTGGCGATGGACGAGGAATATCTCACGGCGGCACTGCGCTATGTGTCGCTCAACCCAGTGCGGGCGCGACTGGTGCGGCGGGCGCAGGACTGGCGCTGGTCGAGCACATCGGCGCATTTGCGTGGCAAGGATGACGGGCTCACCGCGCTGGCGCCGATCAGGGATCGCTTCCCTCGCTTCGCCGCTCTGCTTGCCGCCGAGCCGGAGGCTGATCTGTTCGATCGCCTGCGCGCCGCCGAGAGCATCGGCCGGCCGCTCGGCGGTGATCGCTTTCTCGCCCGTATCGAGCGACGGACAGGGCGCGTCCTGAAACCGGGCAAGCCGGGGCCGAAGCCGCTGGGGCCGGAAAGCCATTGAGGCGCAGGACCGTCTTTTGTGCGAATGAGGTGCACCGTAATTTCGACATTCGATCGCCAACCGAGCGCACCGGCAGATCGCGAACTGAATCGATCGCGGCATTTCCTTCGGGAGCCGTCTGCCAGCCGGGGCGGCCTGGTTCCCGAGCCGGCCGATTTCGCTTTCGATCCCAAGCTCCGTCGGACGGATCAAGATTTTTCCAGGGTTTTTGCCAACACTTTCAAGGGTTCCGTCTGCGTCAGCGCCGGTCCCCGTTGGAGCCCCGGTGTTTTTCTCGGGAAAACACGGATATACTTCGCCGCTATTAACCTTCAACGTGTGGTGGCGGCTGGGACAACTGGAAATGTCTGGCAAGTGAAGGTGGACGATGATGGCTGAATCGCTAAATTTGGTTGTTGAGCAAGACCAGGCCGGCCTTTGGCGCGTGACGAGTCCGAATATCGCCGGGCTGCTCGCCACTGGGCATTCGCGTCGTGAGGCGCTGTCTAATGTTGACGGCGCGATCTCTCATCTGCAGCGGGTCCAGCGCTTTGCCGGCATCGTCACGGATGACGCCTTGAGGTGCGGAGCCTGAAAGGGGCGGCCGGAATGCCGGCGGTGGAATCTGCGCTGCACCATTGCTCCATCGCCCGGAATCCGGGCTAGGATGCGGCACGGGTAGCATCCTGCGATTGCTCTTGCCTTTACAGAAGCAGGCGCCCGTTCTCGCGGTTCCATCCGCGCTCGTTCCTGGCAGCGCGCCTCTATGCCCACCGGCGGGCATTTGTTTATCGGGGATATCCGGCGATCCTCCGCAAAATGGATTTCCGTGCCGAATGGGCTTGTTCGACCAAGGCAGCGGCAGCTCTCTGCGCGGGTTGGAGGCGACGGGTCCGCCGTAGCGCGAAAAGCAAAGGCGGAAGCCGAATCCGCCGTTCTCGCCGAGCAGACCGGCGCATTGCGCCTTCGGCTTCAATCCGCCCGGCGAACTGGACCCGCTCATGATAAAGCCCTAGAATCTTGCGACCGGAAACGGGCCAAGTCGGGAGCGATCGGAGCGGGTGGCGTGACGTCTCAGTGGCAGTATCAGGTTAGATTCGATGTGACCGATGCCACGACGGCGGAATCGGTGCGCCGAGGGGTCCGTGATCGGGCGCTGGCGCCGCTGTTCGATATCCTTGCCGAGCATCGCGCCGTGCCGAAATGCCAGTTCGACGCTTTTGCGGAATATGTTGCCGCAGCAGAAGAGCATGGCGTCGAAAACGATCCGCTCTACGCGTGGACGAAAACGACGATCGATGATCCCGCGAAGAAGGACAAATATCTCAAATCGTTTACCCTCTATGTGGACGAACGGGAAGTCTACGCCAAGGAGATTGCCGACGCGTTGGAAGCAGACTTGCAGCCCTTCGCGGCCACGCGGCTCATTTCGCGGATCTCGAAGTACGATACCAATCCCGCAAATAATCCTCAGCCGCCGCAGCCCACCAGCTCGTAGGGCTGGTTGAAGGCGGCGTGTCGGGCATGGCTCAGCGACGGCGACGTCCCACACCGACCTGGATCTCGACCGGACCCCGCGGCTCCGAAGCGTCAACCATATGGTCAACCATAGATGCGAACCTACGGTTTGCATCTTGCTGATCAGCTCACGCTTAGCAAGGTGGGCCAGAACACCGCTTACGATTGAGAACCATTTCGACGTCGTCCTGATCCGCCTGCGGACATGGTGCCGCGACCGCGTCCGCGACCCCGCGCAAGTTGAGGAGACCTCGCGCGAGGCGGCCGGCTTGGTCGTCAACCTGTTGAACAATCCCCCGCTGCCGTGACGGACGACTACCGCGCGAAGCTCCTTGGCATCGCGAAGAAGCGCCCGGGCAGCGATTTCCGGATTGAGAAGCCGCAAGATCCCGCTGCCGTGCTTGCCGAGCGCAGACCAAATTCCCGTTGATCAATGCGCGCTGTCTTCAACCGCGCGATGCGTGGCTTACCAGCGTCCAGGGCGCGGAGATCGTGACCATGGTATGCCTCGCATCAAGCCCGCTGCCCGATGATTTGGCCAAGGCCGGCTACAAATTGACGCGCGAAACCGAAGGTATGTGCATCATAGCTGGAGTCTACGTCGAGAGGCTGATTCGAACGTGATCGGGCGCGCTGGAGCCGATGACGGAGGGCAGCAGCGCGCCGGTTGCCGAGGTTCGATCGCATGCCGGCTCATTCCCGGTGCGGCGCTACTCGTTCGTGCTCCAACGGACAATCAGTTCCTTCCCCTTACTTTGGGTGATTTGGTCCCGGAAAGCAAAGCCACTGAATCTTTGCTTGCCCATCGTGATGATCGCCGCTGCGATTGCCTACGTTGGCTGAGTACATGGGGGCGCCCGCTCGGAAGCAGTCGTCTTCGGTCGTGTATCCCGGAACGGTGCTGATGCTCGGTTGTGTCGCTGAGCCGACCATTAGCAGTAGCACCCAAGTTTCCATGTTCTTCCCCCTTTCGGCCTCGCGAGAATACTCTCAGAGCGCTAGGGTTCGAGGATGAGGTTCGGGTTTGGTTACGCGTTACGGGGTCTAAAGACCCCCGTAACGTAACCACGTAACCAGCCTCATCGTGACCGTAACGTAACGCGAACCGCAACCGTAACCACGTGACCAAGAGCTTCCAATATTTGCGAGACATTGCAGACCATATCCTTGAAAGGATCGCGGAAGGAACGCATCGAAGGCCAAAAAGTCGCTCGAGACAGGCGGGGCGGTAGCCTCTCCGAGATCTGGTTAACGCCAGCAGCGAGTAGCCCGCATGAGCGCAGCGATATGCGGGATCGACGTCGATGAAATGCTCCGCGTCTTCGTGGTCTCAGGATTCGGCTCAGGCGCGTAGTCCGCAAAACTGTTGAACGGGACCAGGCAGCGGTTCTCCGGCTTCAGCCAGCCGCGCCAATGCCGCGACGACGTGTTGCGGATGTTGGTGACCGGAGGCCCGCCGATGCGGGGAGGCGGCGGCATGCCCCAGCGCATCAGCACCGTCTCGCGACTGCTGCCGGCGTTGCGGATCACGGGCGCCGGATAGTCCGGAAAAAACACCCGGCATAGGCGGTAGGTTGCCGACGTAGCGGTTGATCACGCGGGATAGCGCCTGGATGGCGGCCTCGTTGGTGGTAATCCTATAGAGATTGCACATTCTCCATCAGCCTCGAGTGCCCACTAACCCTTCAACATCTGCGAGCGCACCCAACTCGTCCAACCAGGATGTTGGTAGCGGCACGATCACCCCGCCGTATCCGCTAGCAGTAAGAAGCAGACCAGTCCTCACTAGCGACGCACACAACGGATCAATCTCCGTTTGAGCATAGCCGGAGCTTGTCAATTCCGATCTCAAGCAGTTCGCAAATTCATTGGTGTTGAAGGCCGCGCCTGTCGCGCTCATTCTACGTTTGATGGACACAGCCTTTCCGATGACCATGAGTTCGTCGCGCGTGAGCTGCTCAAGGGTGTTTGCCCATTTTCTGAATTTGTCCGGCTCAAGCGCCTTGTTCTTTTTCAAGCCGACGATCACTTGTGCTAATAGCCTTAGATTCTCGCGAGCGGCCCCATCGTTGACGGCCTTTGCGAATCGATAGCTGATTTCGATCAGCGGATCGACGTCATGTTCGCTGAAGTCAATGGGCCCTCCTATCGACACTTCGTTAATCAGAATCTCGGCGGCTTCTGCTCGTTTTCGTTCAAGCCATTTTTCAGCGATCTTGCTAACGGTGTTTCCACCGGGCAATTGAAATGCGCTCATTATGTCGCCAGCGATGGCCGCGCCCAGCGGAATCAGCTCTTTGTCGCTCATTGTGCCTCCCCGATATTCATCGTTCTCCCGGCTACTAGGAGCCTGTTCATTTAATCGTTTTGGTCGAGTTCGACGAGAAACCACTTCTCCGAAATGTGCTATTCGGAGTCAGCATTTCTCTTGGCGTGGGCCAGATGGGCGCAAACAAGAATCCCATTCTACTCGGCTCTGCAACTTTTGATTAAATGGACAGGCTCCTAGGTCGACGGCGGATCACTCGCCGATATCTTCGTCCTCCGCAATGCCGACCAGGTGGCTGCGCTTGTAGGCGGCCAACGCCTGCAAAAAACTCAAATTGTGGTCCACCGGAACGGACGTTCCAAAAGGTGGGCCACTGAGATGCAAAAGATTGAATGTTTTCTAGAGCAGAAAAATGCTGTGGCGATCCCAGCAGGACTCGAACCTGCAACCCGCGGAGTAGAAATCCGCTACTCTATCCAGTTGAGCTATGGGACCGTCAGGGCGACCCTTCGGCAGGCGCCTTCATAGCATTGCCAATATGAAAAATCCGCGATTTCGCCAAGTCGTTCCGAACCATTTTCTTCCGCCGGGCGACCAAGGGCGAAGGGGAGAGTGGCGTCCGCTGTCCCGCGGTTGAATCGTGCACCGGGCGGGAGAACTGCCAGCCGGTTCATGGGCTTGATTGGGGGGCTTTGTTCGGAATCTTGGCCGCGCCATGCCGCATGCGACTTTTTGCTATCCCGGTTCCGCTGCCGTCGACCCGTCACCTGTCCTCACTCTTTTTTTGCTAGACAGGCGGCACTCGTCCGCGGCTTCAGGAGCTCCTTTATGATCGGTCTGGTTCGCGCTGCGGCGGTTGGCGCTGTGCTCCTTGTCGGCCTGGTTGCGGCGCATGCCGCCGACAAGGCCTTCAAACGCGACGATCTCGCCGATGCCGCGATCAAGCTGGAGGCCCAGATCAAGAGCGAGGCCGGGCCGATCTCAAAACCCGCTGCCACCTTGCGCAGCGACGCGGATGCAGCCTTCCGGCGCAACGATTTCCGCTCCGGGCTGCAGATCCTCGGCCAGATCGCCGCCACGGCGCCTGAGGATGCCGGCAACTGGCTGCGGCTGGCTCATGTGATCTTCCAGATCAAGCCTGCAAACGACAGCGAACAGACCTTCTTCCGGGAGCGCGCCGCCACCGCGGCCTATATCGCCTATCAGCGCGCCGCCAACCCGCAGGACGAGGCGGACGCGCTGGCGGTGCTCGGCCATGCGATGTCGGAGCGGCAGATGTGGCGCCCGGCGCTGGATGCGCTGCGGATGTCGCTCGACCTGCGCGAGACAGCCGACGTCCGCGGCCAATATGAGAGGCTGCGCGACGAGCACGGTTTTCGCCTGTTGGATTACAGCGTCGATTCCGATGCGGCCTCGCCGCGGGCCTGCTTCCAGTTCTCCGAGGACCTTGCCAAGCGCACCGACTTCACGCCGTTCGTGACGCTCGCCGGCACCGACCGGCCGGCGCTCTCGGCGGAGGAGAAGCAGCTCTGCGTCGACGGGCTGAAGCATGGCGAGCATTACACCATCAATCTGCGCGCCGGCCTGCCGTCCACGGTGAAGGAGGGCCTGCCGCAATCGGCCGAGTTCAACATCTATGTGCGCGACCGCAAACCCTTCGTGCATTTCACCGGCCGCGCCTATGTGCTGCCGCGCAACGGCCAGCGCGGCATCCCGCTGGTCAGCGTCAACACCACCGCGCTGGTGGTCAACGTGTTCCGGATCGGCGACCGCAACCTGATCAATACCGTGATCGACAGCGATTTCCAGCGGCCGATCAGCAGCTATCAGCTGTCCGAGCTCGGCGACCAGCGCGGCGTCAAGGTCTGGACCGGCGAACTCGCCACCGCGACCACGCTCAACCAGGACGTCACCACCGCGTTTCCGGTCGACCAGGCGCTCGGCGACCTGGAGCCGGGCGTCTATGTCATGACCGCAACCGTCAAGGCTCCTGGCAGCGATGACGATGGCCAGCTCGCCACCCAATGGTTCATCGTCTCCGACCTCGGCGTGGCGGCGTTTTCCGGCAATGACGGCATCCATGTGTTCGTCAATTCGCTGGCCTCGACCGCGCCGGTCGCGCGGGCCGAGGTGCGGCTGGTCGCCCGCAACAACGAGATTCTGGCCGCGCGGAAAACCGATGATTCCGGCCATGTGCTGTTCGAGACTGGCCTTGCGCGCGGCGAGGGCGGCTCGTCGCCGGCCATGCTGACGGTCACAGGCGAGAAGGCCGACTATGCCTTCCTCAGCCTCAAGACCACCGCCTTCGATCTCAGCGACCGCGGCGTCGGCGGGCGCACGGTGCCCTCCGGCGCCGATGCCTTCGTCTATGCCGAGCGCGGCGTCTATCGCTCCAACGAGACGGTGTTCCTGACCGCGCTGCTGCGTGACGGCCTCGGCAATGCCATCACCGGCAGCCCACTAACGCTGGTCGTCGAGCGTCCGGACGGCGTCGAGTTCCGGCGCGCCGTGCTGCCCGAC
>NZ_JBAURI010000223.1:0-3051 GCF_049581145.1 Bradyrhizobium sp. | reverse complement strand
GACCGGCTGGCTCAATCCGTTCGCCTTCGTACGCGCGGTGCGGGCGTTCTTCACTGGCCCCATCGTGTTGGCAGGCGGGATCGCCGACGGCCACGCGCTACGGGCGGCGCAGGTGCTTGGCTGCGATCTGGCCTATATGGGCACCAGGTTCATTGCGACGCGCGAGAGCATGGCCGACGCCAGCTACAAGGACATGCTGGTCGCGGGCAGCGCCGACGATATCCTGCTGACCACGGCCTTTACCGGGCTTCAGACCAGCATGCTGAAGCCCTCGATCGTGGCCGCGGGGCTCGATCCCGACAACCTGCCGCCGCGCGGCGCGATCGACATCGCAAGCGACATCGATATCGCCGCGCGCGAGCAGCGCCCCAAGCGCTGGCGCGATATCTGGAGCGCGGGTCATTCGATCTCAGGCGTGACGGATGTTCCTCAGGTTGCAGTTCTTATATCACGCACTCTTGACGAGTATCACGCATGGCGGATCGAGGGCGGCCACGCAAGCCGCGGAGGTGCCGGGCTTCCCACTTAACGCCACATTAACCATGGCTGCCGACAATCCCCTGTGAGGGCGGTGGAATCACGGGGAACAAGGCGATGGACTTCGAGGCATTTTTTGCGAAGACGCCGGCGACGCTGGATGAAATCAGGATCCGCGTGAGCCATGCGCTACAGCGGCATCCTCTGTGCCGCAATGTGAAATTCGAGATCGTCTCGACGCCACGTACGTCGAGGGGCGGCAACTGGACCGTCAGCCTGCGCTCAGTCGAGCCCGGCGCCGTGTGGGAGGCCTCCGATATCGTCGCCGACATCCAGGCGGCCTATGAATTGGCGGCCGCAGCTTGATTTTACGAAGCTTTCGCGGCTTGTCCACAGCCCCCGGACATGTGGGGGCCGTGACGACGGCGCGGTTCAGCCTTAATTCGCGATCAGGCCTTAATTCGTGCCAAGTCTTGTGGACAAAATGTCTAGGACACAAAACGTTAGGGAACGTGGCGAGCATTCGCCGGACATGACGGAGACGTGCTTGACGAGAGCGATCACGATCATTGCGCTGTGCTGTTTTCTCGTCGCGGGCGTTGCGGCGACCAGCATCCTGTCCCGCAACACCATGGAGGCCGACGGGGCGACGGCTGCGCCCGTGGTCAAGGATCCGGTCGCCAACCGCGCGGCCAAAGCGGATCGGCTGTCGGTCGCAAGCTACGCGCTGGCCGCATTGGAGCCGGAACAGCAGAGCCCTGAGATGACCGAGCAGTTGCGGCAGGCCTATGCGTCCTCGAGCCCGGCCGACGTCGAAGCGGCCAAGGCGGTCGCAGCGCTGCGGCAGGTTACGCCGCCGAAGCCCAGGATTGCCGCGGCCGTCGCACCGAAGCCGCAGCCGCAGAAATCCTACGCGCTGCTCAGTGATGCCCAGATCGCGACCATCAAGGAGCGGCTGAAACTGTCGTCCTCGCAGGAATCGTACTGGCCGGCCGTCGAGGTCGCGTTGCGCCAGGTCGCCCGCAAGATCCACGCGACGCGACAGACCCATCCGAACGCGACCGGCGCGCCGCAGATCGATCCGGATTCGGAGGAGGTCCAGCAGCTCAAGTCGGCGGCGATGCCGCTGCTGTTCCAGTTGCGCGAGGACCAGAAGGACGAAGTGCGCAAGCTTGCGCGCATCATCGGCCTCGATAAGGTCGCCTCCGCGATCTGACGCGCCCGACGGCTGCGCCGCCGCGCTTCTCTCAGACAGACTGCGCAACAAAAGTCAGCGGTTGCCTGGCGCGGCCCGATCAGGAATGGATCGATGTGCCGGGTTCCGCTTCGTTGCATCGCGCACCTCCGGAACATCGCTCAGCGTCGAACGTTTGCCCGCATGAATCACGGAGCTGAACCATGCGCGCTTCAATGGCCTTTTTCGCCGGAGTGGGAACCGTTGTGGTTGCCGTCGCAGCCGGTCTCGGCGGCGGCCTTCTGATGGGCGACATCATGAGCCCCCAGATCGCCAGACCCGACACGGCGAGGGCCGAGCGGCGCGCGCCGCCCGAGCAAAAAGCACCGTCCACCACGGCTGCAGCCGCGCATGACCAGCTTACCCCGGTGCCGTATCTCGCTGCGGTCCAGCCCGCGGCCAACGCGCCGGTCGTCGTCGCGCCCGCACCAGAATCCACGCAAGCCTCGCCGCCGCGGAACGAGACCGCCAACGCCATACAGCAGCAAGCTCCGCAACCGGCGCCCGCGTCCACGGCGAACGATGCCAATGCCGCCTCCACCGATGCCAAGGCGCAGGCTGCGGATCAGAAGCGGCTCGCCGAGAGGCGCAGGACCGAACGCCGTCAACAGTGGGCGGAGCGGCGCCGCTACCAACAGCCGCGCGAGGACGATCTGGGCGACGTCGAGCAGCAGGTTCGCGAAGATTCCGAGCGCAGGGATGGCATGGGCAGGGAGTACGTCGAACGTCAGGACGACGGTGATCGGCCGGTGAGGATGGAGTTTCCGCGCATGCTGTTCGGGCCGGAATGAGCTGACACAAGCCGTCTCCCGCAAGGCGCGCCAGGGTACACCTCAAGACAGGCCTTGATCCGGCTGCCGAGAGCCCGCCCTTTTCAGGGCGGAACCTCGCCGACTCGCCTGATTGCATGTACCGAAGATGTACTGAAATCCCGACCCGAGGGTCATGGGTTTCGGTTGGCGAGTTGCCCGCGCCGCACCGTAAAACTACGGCAGGGCGGCAAGATTGCCCGCACACCAAATCATGGTTGCAATCCGCCCGCATCGCCGATTGGCGCCTGACTCAATTAATGATAGGTAGCCGAACTCTGCAGTCGGGAGTGGATCGCTCGCGCGCTGTTTTCGCGCAAGGAATCTTCCGATGCGAAAGACATTTCCGCCTGCTCCTCGACGTGATCTCGGCAAGACAGGTTGATGTTTTGCTACGATACAACCGATGCGGCAAGCCGGAAAAATCACGCCAGCCGTCCGGAATGTGGCCGCAAACCGACACATAAGATCGTCGCGTCGATTGAGCTTCTCCGACAGCAACTTTGCTGCGGTGTCGGCGCCGTTCTGATC
>NZ_JBAURI010000222.1:0-2711 GCF_049581145.1 Bradyrhizobium sp. | reverse complement strand
CGCGCGAGACCTTAAACGTCTTGACCAGGTGCGGCTTCAGTCCGTGCGCACGCCAGATCCGCTGGACACTGGTCAAGGATATACCGACCGCGGCGGCCATGCTGCGGCCGCTCCAGTGGGTCGCATTCGGTGGCTTTCGACGGCGTGCGAGACCTCGACCGGCCTGTCGCACGATCAGCCAGGCGACCAGCATGAGCAGGGTAAGGGCCCCCAAGTGCCGACATGATCGAAAGCGAACTTTGATAGAAGATCAGCCAGCCCCCCTCCCGTCGCCATCAGCCAGGCGAAGACGCGCAGAACCATCAAAAACCAGCCGCGTTCCTGATCCTTGCAAAAAATGAGGATGCCGTCTTCCGGCGTCAGCATGCGCACATAGTTCTTGAACGGGCTGCGCCGCTCGATGATCGGTTAAGCTCGTGCACCACCACCGTCGGCGTCGCCGCCGGGTAGCGGGCAAGTTCATTCGCCAGCGCCGGATCAAACTCCACGCGCGGGGCACAAAGCGCAGCTGCTCGCTCATGCCCGCAACGCAGTGCCGTGCCGGAGCGACGGCAGCGGGCGGCGACTACCGAACATTTCCAACGATTTACAAAAAGCGCGAGCCAGCACCGGCGCAGCCTATCAAAATCAAACATATTTTATGTTTTGACAAAAACAAGCCAACCTGATAAAATATCTTTGATTAAATAGGACTTTTACACTGGCCTGATAAAAGGTATTTTCCATGGCGGCGGCGCTCTGGGGCAGAGTGTACTACAATAGTGACCTCTTCGCAGGTATCCTGCGGCAGGAGCCGAGCGGCCGTTGCGTTTTCACTTATGACCCTGCCTATCTGGAGGCTGGTAGGCACCCGGCCATCGCCTTCACGCTTCCGCGCCAGGCAGCCCCGCATGTTTGCGAAGCCGGCCTGCATCCCTTCTTCGATAATCTGGTCGCGGAGGGCTGGTTACGCAATGCGCAGGCGCGCGCGCTCAAAATCGATCCCAACAACCGCTTCGCTTTACTGCTTGCCTTCGGCCGTGACTGCGCAGGCGCCGTCAGCGTCATTGATCCGGCGCCAATCAACGAGCCGGCCATCGACATGGGCGATCCCACGGCGACGGCGGCGCTGGCAAGCCGCGGCTCGCTGTCTGGCGTGCAGCCGAAGCTGCTCGCCGTCAAGGATGGGCGTGATTACAGGCCGGCGCGCGCCAATGAGACTTCGACCTATATCGCCAAGCTGCCCTCGGGCAGTCTGCGCGACATCATCGAGAACGAATTTCTCGTGCTGCATGCGTGCCGCTCCTTGTTGCCCGGCGACACCATCGTGGATGCTGTGATCGCACCACTGAAGGACATCGGCGACAAAGCCTTGCTGGTGCCGCGCTTCGACCGTTTACGCAGCGGTGCGAGGATCCATTTCGAGGAATTCAACCAGTTGCTGGGGCGTCGTTCAGGCGACGATAAATACGACGCTGCCTATGAGGATATGGCGTCGTTCATCATCAAGACGCCCGGCTGCGCGCCGGCCGATGCCTGGCGGCTTTATGAGCGTGTGCTGGCCTGCCTTCTTACCGGCAATACCGACGCACATCTCAAGAACTTCGCGATGCTGCATACGCCGGACGGGCTGCGTCTCAGCCCCGCCTACGATCTGGTCGCCGCGGCGCTCTATCCCGAATATCGCACCTTTGCGCTTTCCATCGGCGGCGCCGCCAATCTGACGATCGACCAGATCAAGCCCAAGCATCTGGTGGCGCTCGCCCGGACCTGCAATCTATCCGACGACGTGATCCTGCAAACAGTCAAGCGCATCGATCAGCGGCGCAAGCGGGTCGAGAAGGCGCTGATCGCCGACGCCAGGAAGATCGGGACGGCGGCGCTTGGCAAAGACATTCTTGAACTGATGGAGCGTAGATGGAACGGGAGTATCTCCTCAATTGGCCAATTCTTGTCGAAGACGCAATCCGACGCCGACAAGGAATGAAGCTGACGCAGCGTGACCTCGCGGCACTTGCGAAAGTCAGCACGCCGACCGTCTCGCGCTTCGAGCAGGCGGCGAAGGATGTCCAATTGTCATCGGCGCTGGCAATCCTCGATGTGCTCGGCATGACCGACAAGCGCACACTGACATTCCCCGACAGGGAGTACTCCTACGATATAGGTGCCGGCGTGACCTTCTGGGGACAGGATGGGAGCGAACGGGTACGCTGTCGGATCGCGCGCGAAGCGCTGGACGATCACTTCTCGAATGGCGAGAGGTTGCGGCCTCCTGCCGCATTCGAAAAGCATCGCGAAGAAATCGAAGCGCTGGCGCGCCGCAAATTTCTGCGCAGCCAACTAGAATCGGACAAGTCCGTCGTCATCCGCACAAACGAGATTGCATGAGCTTCAGTCGCAAGACGCCTCATAGAAAGGCCGCGCCCTTCCTGGTGCGGGAAAACTGGCTATTTCCAAACCGATGCATTGATGTCTAAGCGATGTGGCTGGCTACGAGCTCTCCGTCAGCCCATTCGGCACATGCTTTTGCAAATGCCTTTTTCATTGTCAGGTACGCGGCCTTGCGCGTTCCAACCGCCAGCAGCGTCAAACGCGGCCTTGCCGATGACCTGCCCCTAAGAATTTCCTCCAGAAGGATTTAGAGTCCGCCCTGACGAAGGACGGACAGATGAAGCGGAAGCGGTTCACGGAAGAGCAGATCATCGCGGTTCTGAAGGAGCACGAGGCCGGCG
>NZ_JBAURI010000221.1:0-2405 GCF_049581145.1 Bradyrhizobium sp. | reverse complement strand
TTAAGGAATCGGTCGGCTTGACTATCCGTTCGTGCAGTTTCTCTCGCGGATTCAGAGGTACATTTTATCAATGTCCACGGATGACTCGACGCCGAGCTTGACGAAGTTTTTTGCCAGCCAGTCGCCTGCGCATTTTCGCCCCTGGTCGCGCAGAAAAATCAGGAAGTCCCAATCGGCGTTGTACTTGCTCGTGGGCGTGAGTGCGCTCATGAATTCGTCGTCCGCGATGCTGTGGATCAGCAGACGCTTCAGATCTCCATCGACGCGATTTTGCGTGATCAGCCTGGTCACGAAGCTGACCGCCCGCATCTCACGCATCAGGGACGAATTGAAGCTGATCTCGTTGATGCGGTTCAAGATATCGGCTGCGGCGCGCGGCACCTCGTTGCGGAACAGCGGATTGATGTGAACGGTGACGATATCGGTGCTGTTGCAGTTGTAGATCAGCGGGAACAGCGCGGGGTTTCCCATGTAGCCGCCGTCCCAATAGGCTTCCCCGTCGATCTCCACGGCGTGAAACATCGTGGGCAGGCACGCCGACGCCATCACGGCCGCGACCGAAAGTTCCTGGCCCGAGAATATCTTCACCTTGCCGGTCCGCACATTGGTCGCAGACAGGAACAGCTTGACCGGACAGTCCGGTCGCTTCAACACCTCGAAATCGATCGATTGCTCGACCACATCGCGCAAGGGATTGTAGTTCGCGGGGTTGAACTGGTACGGCGACAGCACGCGCGTCACGAAATCGATGACGGAAAAAATCGGCGACCACGCCAACTTGTGATCGCCCAGCATTCGGTCGATGGCGTGGGGCTGCAGCGGCCCTGCCTTGGCTGCGACGCTGACGCGCTTCCAATAGCCCTCGAGCGCCTTGCGCGCCCCTTGGCGACCGTCGACCGCAAGCCCATAGGCAAAGGCCGCAGCGTTCATCGCTCCGGCGCTGGTCGCGCTGAGCCCCTCGAAGGCCAGGTCTTTTTCGTCCAGCAGCCGGTCGAGCACACCCCAGGTAAACGCGCCATGCGCGCCGCCGCCCTGCAGAGCCAGGTTGATAGTCCTGACCTGGTTGGCGGATGCGTCTTCGGGACCTGCTTCCCGAGAGGCCTCGGGCCTCCCCGCCGAGTTCCGCTCCGACTTGACGTCCATGGCCGACCACCCCATTCGCCTGCATGCGCCGTGCACTCAACGGCAAGATTGGTTGATTGCACAAATATGCTGGGGGTGAACAGCGACCAGCCGTGGGTCAGACCGCCGGCAGCCCGCCCGGCACCGAGCCAACGGCTCTCGCAATCGCAAGATCAAGTGCCGTCGTGACGCATGCTGTGGACCATTCGGTCATGTGAATTCCGTCGCTCTTGATCAGATCGCCCCAATTCATGCCGTCTTTGACCCACTGCTCCATCAGCTTGAACCGCTGAAACAGGTTGACCTCGGCCTGCTGTGCAACATCGGCAAGCCGCCATTCCATCTCTCGCGTCTTCTCCGCCTTGTTTGAGTCCGGGTTGCCCTTGTCGTCCTCAAACAACGCAGGCGCATATTGCAGGTCCATCAGAATAACGCCAGGCGCAAGAGGCCCAAGCCCCTCGAGCCAGCTCAGCCCGGTAGCAACGGTCCCGGCAACAACCGAAGGTTCATAAAGGCTGCGGTAGATGGCGTTCGTTCCAACCTGCCAGATGACCAGCGCAGCATCTTCCGCGATCACATCGTCCTGGAAACGCGTGAGCTCTTCCGGCGCCTCCTGACCCCCAATGCCCCGGTTGATGACGTCGATCATGCGGCCGGGATATCGGTTACGAAGCGCAAGCTCCAGGCGGGCCGGAAAAGGGATGACGCCCTCACCCGCTACCGATGACGAGCCGATCGCAACGATCTTGATCTTGCGTCGTCGCTCGAGACTTTCCGTCAATTTTTTCAATGGCTGGTTGAAGGTGACAATATCGGGGTAGGGGTTGCAGGCCTGAGGGATGCCGGTCATTGGAGCCACCCGCTAGAACTATCCTACGTTGTGATCGTATTTGATCGCGAGATCACGACGATTTGCAAGTCCCATTGCAAGGCGCCGTTCGCAGGGCCCGAGCGGTTGCTGCGCTATCTCTCCCGTTACACACCACTATAGATATGCAGCGTGCGCGTTTACGATGGTCATAACAGGACCTCGCCGACTACACCGCGCGTCGGATGAGTTGACGATTGGCGATCGCCTTTGCTCGAAGAGCAAAGGCGGGCGCGTAACCCACCGTTGCCGCCAGGTCATCGATACCGAGCATCGTGATGGAAGCGGTGGGTTACGCTGCAGCCGTCATTCTGACGGCTGCAGCTAACCCACCCTACGAGCTGGCTTCAGGTGAACCATATGACTCCACATCAACGCGTTCACCTACGAGCTGGCTTCAGGTGAACCATATGAC
>NZ_JBAURI010000220.1:0-5804 GCF_049581145.1 Bradyrhizobium sp. | reverse complement strand
TCGTTATCCTTCGTACCAAACAGCATCCTTCGGACCAGACAGAGTGAATGCAAAAAATCCCCCCTCCCACGATTCCACGAGAGCGCCAACCGGCATCGAAGGGTTAGACCGGATTCTTGGCGGTGGTCTCACGCCGCATCGCGTATATCTCGTTGAGGGAACGCCGGGCACGGGAAAGACCACACTTGCCTTGCAGTTCTTGCTGGAGGGCGTCCGGCGCGAGGAGCCGGGACTTTACATCACCCTTTCCGAAACGGCCGAGGAATTGAGCGCGGTGGCCGCAACCCATGGCTGGTCACTCGAGCCGCGTCTGCTGTTTGAGCTTGTCAACCAAACTGACCTCAATCCGGAGAGCGAGCAGACCATTCTGCATCCGTCGGAGGTCGAGCTTGGTGAAACCACGCACGGCGTGATGAATCGCGTCGATGAATTGCGGCCCTCGAGGGTGGTCTTCGACAGTCTCTCGGAAATGAGATTGTTGGCGCAAAATCCGCTGCGCTACCGCCGGCAGATCCTCACGCTCAAGCAGTTTTTCGCGAGCCGTGCCTGCACGGTGCTGATGCTGGACGACCGCACCTCGGACGCAAACGACCTGCAGCTTCACAGCATCGCTCATGGCGTGATCTCGCTGGAACAGTCGGCGAGGGAGTTCGGCACCGAACGGCGTCGGCTGCGCGTGGTCAAGATGCGCGGCATCAAATTCAGGGGTGGCTATCACGACTTCATCCTGGAGCGGGGCGGCCTTGCCGTCTTTCCAAGGCTCGTGGCGGCGGAACACCATGCCGAATATTCCCCTCGCGCGAATTCGACCGGGAACAAGGAACTCGACCTGTTGCTGGGCGGCGGCTTGCCGCCCGGCACCAATACGCTGCTCAGCGGACCGTCCGGCGTCGGCAAGACGACGACAGCGATGGCTTGCATTTTCGCCGCCTTGAGCAGGGACGCCAAGGCAACCTATTTCTTGTTTGACGAAGGAATTTCCACGCTGCTCTTGCGCAGCAAGGCGCTCGGGATGGATTTGAGTCCATTCATCGATCGCGGCCAGCTGGATATCCAGCAGATCGATCCCGCCGAGCTGTCGCCCGGCGAATTCGCCAGCCGGGCCAGGATGTCGGTCGAGCAGCACGGTTCCTCCTACGTGGGCATCGATAGCCTCAATGCCTATCTGCAGGCCATGCCAGGCGAGCAATATCTGCTGCTGCAGATGCACGAATTGCTCAGCTACCTCAATCAGTCGGGAATCACGACCCTGTTGGTCCTGGGTCAGCATGGCATGATCGGAGGCATGCGCTCCGATATCGATCTGAGCTATCTGAGTGACGCCATTCTGCTGTTTCGTTTTTTCGAGGCGCAAGGCGAGGTCAGGACGGCGATCTCGGCGATCAAGAGCCGCACCAGCGCGCACGAACGGTCGATACGGGAATTCAAGCTAACCGCGCGGGGTCTTGAGGTGGGGCCGGCTCTGCGTGATTTCGAGGGCGTTCTGACCGGCCTGCCATCATACAAGGGCGGCACGGCGCTGCTGGCATCGTCGTCAGCCGAACCTCGAAGGAGATAGGCTGCGTGCGCGAAACGATCCTGATCTTGGCGCCGCGCGGCAGGGATGCGGAGGTGATCGTCCGGGTGCTGCAAAAGATCGGTGTCGCAGGCGTGATCTGCCAAACCCTCGAGGAGCTTCACGACGGCCTGGGGGATGATGTGGCCGGCGTCATCGTCACCGAGGAATCGCTTTCGGGGTCCGAGCTGGATCGCTTGCTCGACTGGTTCATGCGCCAGTCGGCATGGTCGGATCTTCCGGTCATCGTTCTTGCGACGAAACAGGCCGGCCGCAGATCCCACAGCGCTTCGGCGCTGCTTCAGCGGCTTGGCAATGTCATCCTGCTGGAGAGGCCAGTCAACGCCGAGACGCTGCAAAGCGCCGCTCAATCGGCGCTTCGTGCGCGCAGGCGGCAGTACCAGGCCAAGTCTCTGCTGGAGGAACAGCGGCGCGCGGCTGCCGAGCTGCGCGCGCTCAACGACCATTTGGAGCAGCGCGTCGAGCAGCGCACCAATGAACTGAGCGATGCGCGCGAGACCTTGTCGTTTGCGCTGGATTCCGCAGGAATGGGATCCTGGGATTTCGACTTGATGTCCAACACGGCCCGGCGCACGGCCAAGCACGACCAGATCTTCGGATATGAGGAACTGCTCCCGTGCTGGGGTATCCCCCAGTTCCTCGGCCACGTCATGAATGAGGACCGGGAGACCGTCGAACGCGCATTCGAGCGGGCGCCTGAACTGGGTGCCCTGGATATCGAGTGCCGCATTCGTCGCGCCGACGGCCGGATCTCCTGGATCGCGGCCAAGGGACGGGTTGGCTACGGGCCGGACAAACACCCGGTGCGGATGGCTGGAGTCCTGATGGACATCACGCAACGCAAGCAAACCGAAGCCGCATTCCATCAAGCCCAGAAGATGGAGGCGATCGGCCAACTGACGGGAGGAGTGGCCCACGACTTCAACAATCTGCTGACGGTCATTGTCGGCGGTCTCGACATGGTCACCCGCCATCCGGATCAGCCGGACCGGGTCGCGCGACTGGCTCAGGCCGCGATGACCGCGGCGCGGCGCGGCGAAAAGCTGACGCAGCAATTGCTCGCCTTCTCCCGCCGCCAGATGCTGCGCCCCGAGACCCTCAATCCAAATCGGCTGTTGCTCGATTTTGATGCGCTCGCAAAAAGAGCGGTCGGCGACGCCATAACCCTGACATTCGACCTGGATCCGGGTGTCCACCCGATTCACGTCGATCCCACGCAACTCGAATCCGCCATTCTCAATCTGCTGGTGAATTCGCGCGACGCGATGCCCAGCGGCGGCACGATCCTGATCTCGAGCAGAAACGTGCATCGGGCCACCGACGCTGTGGCCGACAAAGGCCTGAATCCCGGTGGCTATGTCGTTCTCTGCGTGAGGGACCATGGCACAGGCTTCGAACCAAAGACCTTGGCCCATGCGTTCGAGCCGTTCTTCACGACCAAAGAGGTCGGCAAGGGTTCCGGGCTGGGATTGGCTCAGGTCTACGGGTTTGCACGCAGCGCCGGCGGGGATGTCGTGATCGAATCGGAGCCTGGCAAGGGAACGACGGTCAAGCTGTTCTTCCCGCGCTCGAATGAAGCTCCTTCGGGCCGGCACGCGACGACCTCGGCGCAATTGCCGTTGCGAAAAGCCGCGGCGGGGGAGACCGTATTGCTGGTGGAGGACGACGAGCAGGTCTTGAGCATGGCGATCGAGAGCCTGGAGGAGTTGCACTATAAGGTCGTCGTCGCCCGCAATGCGCACGAGGCGCTCGACTATCTTCGGGGAGCCAGGCGCATCGATATCATGTTCTCCGACGTGGTGATGCCGGGAGGCATGAATGGGGCTCAATTGGCATTCGAGGCGCGCCGTTTGCGTCCTGAATTGAAAGTGCTACTCACCTCCGGCTATGTCGGCGACGCCGCGGAAGGCAGTCAGCTCTCCGAAAGAGACCTTCCGGTTCTGACCAAGCCCTATCGAAGAGACGAACTTGCCGAGAAGCTGCGGATCGCTTTGGGATCGGGACCATAAGGTGTGGTTCTCGTACAAGCGACGACCATCGGGATCACCATGTCACGGAATGGAGCGATAATGAACTGGCTTCTCGCACCTCTTGCAGTTCTGCTCGGAGCCGCTCTGACCACCCAGGTCGCGACGAACACTGAGCTCGGCAAAGCGCTCGGTAACTCCTACATTCCGGCCACCGTCAACATGGCGTCTGGCCTGCTCGTCACCATGATCTTGACATGGGCCCTGACGTCGGAGTGGCCTTCGCGAGAGATGGTGCGCGAAGCGCCGTGGTACGTCTGGCCTGCCGGCGGCGTGTTGGGTGCGACCTATCTCACCGGAAACATCCTGCTCGCGCCTAAGCTCGGAGCGGGCGCTCTGGTGGCTCTCATCGTCGCCGGGCAGCTCATATTCTCGGTTCTGCTCGACCATTTCGGCTGGTTCGGGTTCGCGCAACATTCCGCCGGCATCGCTCGCCTGGCCGGATGTTGTCTGATGATCGCCGGCGTTTTTCTCATCTCCAGGTTCTGACGCGTGCAATTGGGGACAGACATCATTCCTGGCTGCGACCGAAAGCCGAACACGGCTCGTCGGGAGCGATTCAAGCCACGTTTTGTGACGAGCAGCCCGGTTGAGAACTGTTGGAGCGGACGAGAAATCTCATGAATAAGGAAACCGAATGACAAATCCCACCGTCCCGCCCGGCGCGCCAGGCATACAGCCGCGCTGGACCTCGAGCGCCAAGAGCGCGGTGGGGACGGCCGCGGACTCGGCGAGCAGGGTGTGGTTCACGATCAGCCACGGTATTCTCAACGAAATCTATGCGCCGCGGCTCGATACAGCCTGCATTCGCGATTGTGGGCTCATCGTCACCGCGAAAAACTATTTTTCCGAAGAGAAGCGCGACGCCGATCATACCGTCGTCTTGATCGAAGATGGCGTTCCGGCTTTTCGCCTCGTCAACACATCCAGGGACGGCCGCTATCGCATCACCAAGTCGGTTCTGTCCGATCCCGAGCGTGAAGTCGTGCTTCAGGAGCTGCATTTCGAAGCGCTGCTAGGCCAACCGTCCGACTATCAGGTTCACGCGCTGATCGCGCCTCATCTTGTCAATGCCGGCGTCGGGAATACGGCCTGGGTGGGCGACTTCAAGGGACGGCCGATGCTGTTCGCGCAAGCGCGAGGGATGTCGCTTGCGATCGCGTCCTCGACCGCCTGGACCGCGCGATCGGTCGGCTATGTCGGGATATCCGACGGCTGGCAGACATTGATCCGCGGCGAGGGTTTGAAGCCCGAATATCAATCCGCGCCGAACGGCAACGTCGCTCTATCCGGTACGCTCGACCTTGCGAACAGCGGCGGCCGCGCGCTGCTGGCGATAGGCTTTGGCGCGCAGCCGGAAGAAGCCGCCTTTCGCGCCGTCCTCAGCCTGCAACAAGGCGCGGCATCGGCGCTCAAGGCATACTCGGCGGGATGGCGCAACCTGCAGACCGGGTTCCTGCCGCTCGACGAACCCCGTGTTCCCGGGCAATTGAACCGCTATCGGGTCAGCACCGCGGTGCTGGCGTCGCATCGCGACGATGCATCAGGCGCGATGATTGCCAGCCTCTCGATCCCCTGGGGATTCCGCAATGGCGATGATGATCTCGGCGGCTATCATCTGGTCTGGCCGCGGGACCTGGTGCAGACCGCGGGCGGATTTCTCGCCGCGGGGGCAAAAACCGCTGCAAAGTCGGTGCTCGATTATCTGATGGCCGTTCAGGAATCCGACGGTCATTGGGTGCAGAATTCGTGGCTCGACGGCCGGCCTTATTGGCAGGGCGTCCAGATGGATGAAACGGCGTTTCCGATCCTGCTGTACGATATGCTGTTGCGCGCCGGCGCGATCGAGGCGTCACAGGCCGGACATTATCAACGCTTGATCGAGACCGCCGCCGGTTACATCGTCCGCGCCGGCCCGACCACCCAGCAGGACCGCTGGGAAGAAGACGCCGGCTATTCTCCCTTCACGCTGGCGGTTGAGATCGCGGCGCTGCTGGCGGCGGCCGATGCGATGGAGGCGGCCGGCAACGGCCCCAAGGCGCAATATTTGCGTGATGTCGCCGACGGCTGGAACGAGCAGATCGATGACTGGACCTATGCGACCGACACCGAACTTTCCCGCCGGCTCGGGATCGATGGCTATTATATGCGGATTGGATTTGCCGGCAGCGACGGCGCGTTCGGGTCGCGCGGCCTGATCC
>NZ_JBAURI010000219.1:0-2368 GCF_049581145.1 Bradyrhizobium sp. | reverse complement strand
GCGCACCCGCGCGCAGGATGGGTCAGTCCTGACCGCCGCAACTCTCCTCATCCGTGCGTCGGGGCCTGTCAGTGCACGCGCGTGACCAACTCGTTCATTTGAAGTACCGCGCGGATATCGACGGCGTTCGGGCAACAGCCGTGATCGCGGTCGTGCTGTACCATGCGTTTCCAGCGCTGATCCCCGGCGGCTTCATCGGCGTCGATGTCTTCTTCGTCATTTCCGGATATCTGATCACCGATATCATCACCGGCGGACTCGACTCTCCCGGTGCTTTCGGCTTTGCCGGCTTCTACGCCCGCCGCATCCGCAGGATATTCCCGGCGCTGATTGTGGTGCTATCCGCCGCGCTGGCAGCCGGCGTCTGGATCTTTCTTCCCGCCGAACTGATCTCATTGGCGAAGAATGCGATCGCGAGCGCGCTGTTTTGCGCAAATCTGATGCTGCTGTCCGAGACCGGCTATTTCGATCTCGACGCCAATCTGAAGCCGCTGTTGCATCTGTGGTCGCTCGGCATCGAAGAGCAGTTCTATCTGGCGTGGCCGCTGGCGCTCTGGCTGACGCCGCAGCGATGGCGCCGCGCGATGATCGTCATCGTGCTGTTGGGCTCGTTCGCGCTGAATGTTGCGCTGGTCAGGACCTATCCGCAGGCGACATTCTATCTGCCGTTGACCCGTGCCTGGGAGCTGCTTGCCGGCGCGCTGCTGGTGGGAGTGACCATCGAGAACGCGAAACTGAAGGAGATGTTCGCAGCACTCGCGATCGTCTTCTTTGTCGCTTTCTTCGTCGAGCACGGCCGCATGACATTTCCGGGCTGGGCCGCGTTGCTGCCCGTTGCCGGAACCTGTCTGATCCTTCTCGCCGATGGTTGTCTGTTCAGCAGAATCGTTCTCTCCCATCCGTTGGCGACGGCGATCGGCCGGATCAGCTACCCGCTTTATCTCTGGCATTGGCCGCTGCTGGTTTTTCCGCACGCCTATCTGTTCCGTCCGCTCACGGCGTCGGAAACCGTGCTGTCGGTCGGCGCTGCGACGGCGCTGGCCTGGTTGACCTATGCATTCATCGAGCGGCCGATCCGGACAGGACGATGGGGCGGCGCCAGGACCGCGCTCGCCGGCATGGCCGCGGTTGCGGCCGGCGCCGTGATCGCATGGCACATCCCGCCGCAACTGCCGCCGGATATCGGCCGGCTCGTCGATGTCGCGCCGGCGCCGCCTGCGCAATCGCGGACCCAACCATGCATGGCGATGCCGGCCCTGGCAGACGGGGAGTTCTCGGATGCCTGCGTCGAACTGCAGCGCCCGCTGATCGCGGTGCTCGGCGATTCGACCGCCGCGGCGCTGTTGCCGGGCTTGCGGGATCTGCAATCGCGCCATCGGTTCGGGATCGCGCAATTCGCGATGGCCGGGTGCCAGCCGCTGAGCGTCACAGCCTATGGCGTGAGCGAGGATTGTCTTCGCCGCAATCGCGACGCCCTGACATTGCTGGCGGTTGCGCATCCCGACATCGTGCTGTTCGAAGCGCTCTGGGTGGTGTCCGGCCCCGACCAATTGCGGCCGTCGATCGCGGCGCTTCGTGCGGGCGGGATTGCGCGCATCGTCGTTCTTGGACGGGTGCCGAACTGGACCGGCGGCCTTCCCAATGCCATTGCCGCCTACTACCGGCGCACCGGTCGTCTGCTGCCGGAGCGCACGCCGCTGTTCGTCGAGAACGAGGACGAGCCGATGCAGCGCTTCAGCAACGCGCTTGGTGTCGAGTATATTTCGTCCCGGCAGGTGTTCTGCAACGAAGCCGGCTGCCTCAACCGGATCGGCGACCAGCTGGTGACCCATGATGGCTTCCATCTGGCGCCCACCGGATCGAAATATCTGATCGACCAGATCGCTCCGGCGCTGCTGCGCGAGGGGCCATGAGAGACATGAGAGACACACGCCGCTCTCGTCATCACGCACGGAGGCTCAACCCAGCTGCGCCGTCAGGCCGCGAGGTTCGACTTTCCTGCGGTCAACGGCGCATAGGCTGACTTGAAAAAGTCCTTGTACATATCGCCGATCTTGGTGGACTCGGCGACAAAGGACTCATAGGCCGACTTCATGTATTCGGTCGTGACCTCGATCGCCTGGTCTGGCGCCTTGATCGTGGCGATCTTCGCCAGATAGGCCTTGTTCGCCTCAAAGGACGATTTTGCGTACTCGGCATGAGCCGTCGCGATCGCCTTCATCTTCTCCTGGACGACAGTCATATCGGTCATTGGCAACTCCTTTTACGCGTCGCTGGCGAGCCTGATCGTCATGCTGCGATCATGCCTCTGTCGGTTAACGAACACAAGGAAGAATAGAAGTTTCGTATGATCGCCACCGGGAATAGC
>NZ_JBAURI010000218.1:0-2394 GCF_049581145.1 Bradyrhizobium sp. | reverse complement strand
CTGGGCGCAGGCGGAGAGCGAACTGGACTCGCAGGGCTGCGCCGTCCTGAACGCGTTGCTCTCCCCCGACGAATGCTGCGCGCTGGCCGCGTTTTATCCCGATGATGCGCATTTCCGCAGCCGCATCGTGATGGGACGCCACGGCTTCGGCCGCGGCGAGTACAAGTATTTCTCCTATCCGCTGCCCGATGTGATCGCGCAAATGCGTCCCGCGCTTTACGCGCGGCTGCAAGGCATCGCCAACCGCTGGAACGAGGCGATGGGCATCGATATCCGCTACCCCGACCGGCACGAGGCCTTTTTGCAGCGTTGTCACGCCGCAGGCCAGACCCGGCCCACGCCGCTTCTGCTGCAATATGAGGCGGGCGACTATAATTGCCTGCATCAGGATCTCTATGGCGAGCATGTGTTTCCGCTGCAGGTCGCGGTCCTGCTGTCGCAACCGGGGCAGGAGTTCACCGGCGGCGAGTTCGTGCTGACCGAGCAGCGGCCGCGCATGCAATCGCGCGCCGAGGTGGTTCCGCTGGGGCAGGGCGATGCGGTCGCCTTTGCCGTGCATCATCGGCCGGTGCAGGGGACACGCGGGACCTATCGGGTCAATCTTCGTCATGGTGTCAGCCGGGTCCGCTCCGGCCATCGCCACACCCTCGGCGTGATCTTCCACGATGCGAAATGACGGCTGATCTGTTCCAGCACATTGGTGACCTCCGCCCGTCGCCAGAGGCGATGGTCGAAGGTGCGGTTTTGCTGCGCGGCTTCGTGCGGCCCGTCGAAGCCGAACTGATTGCAGCGCTGCGTGCGATCATCCAACAGGCGCCGTTCCGCCATATGGAAACGCCGGGCGGACACCGGATGTCGGTGGCGATGACGAATTGCGGCGGCTTCGGCTGGGTCACCGATCGCAGCGGCTATCGTTACGATGCGCTCGATCCCTGCTCCGGGAAGCCCTGGCCTTCGATGCCGCCGGTGTTTCGCGAGCTCGCCGCGCAAGCCGCCGATTGCGCGGGCTTTGCGCAATTCGCGCCGGACGCCTGCCTGATCAATCGCTACGCGCCGGGCGCCCGCATGTCGCTGCATCAGGACCGCGACGAGATCGATTTCTCCAACCCGATCGTCTCGGTCTCGCTCGGCCTGCCCGCGATCTTCCTGTTCGGGGGCTTGAAACGCTCCGACAAGCCGCAGCGGTTTCGGCTCGCGCATGGCGATGTGGTGGTATGGGGCGGCCCGTCGCGGCTGTTCTTTCATGGCGTGGCGCCGCTCGCCGACGGCGAGCATGGCCTGCTCGGCCGGCAGCGGATCAACCTGACGTTCCGCAAGGCGCGCTGACGCCATTGTGTCCGGCCGAAGGAAAAGCGGGCCAAACAACGCCCACATTTCCTCAAGGTTTTAGCTGTCTATGGTCGGCGTCATGACCGCGACCGACCTGAAAGCCGAAGCCGACTTCAGTGTCGGCACCAACCGCCTGGGCGTCTATCTGGCGTTCCTGCAGTTCGTCTTTACGCTGCTCTGGGCCGCCTATGTGGTCTATCTGCCGAAGCTCGCGGCTGAGGTCGGGATGGCGCCCGGCGCGGTGATCCTGATCCTGATGATGGATCAGGCGATCTTTACCGTCACCGACACCGCGATGGGAATTGCCGCCGACCGGATCTCTGCGCTGACCGGCCGGCTCGGCGTGTTCGTGGGCGCGCTGACAGCGATCTCCTGCGCGGCCTTCGTGGCGCTGCCCTTCGTCGCAGGCGCCGGCATGGGCGCAAGGACCAGCCTGATTGCGTTGATCGCGACCTGGGCGATCACGTCCTCGGCGTTGCGCGCCCCGCCGTTGATCCTGCTGGCCCAGCATAGCGCCAGACCGCAGCTGCCATTTCTGTCGGCCGTGGTGCTGCTCGGCTACGGCCTCGCCGGCGCGCTTTCACCCTATCTCGGGGCTGTCCTGCGCGACCGTGACCCACGGCTTCCCTTCGCGATCGCGAGCGTGGTGCTGCTGTTCACCGCGCTGCTGCTGTCCAAAGTGGAGCGCGACGGCGCGGCGATCGGGTCACCGGTCAAGCCATCCAGACCGGCAAAACCGTTCGGCACCATCCCGATGATCTTCGTTGCCGCAATGATCGCCCTCGCACTTGGCTACCAGCTGCATTTCAGCATCAACAGCGAGCCGTTCTATCTGCGCTTTGCCAGGCGCGCCGATCTGCCTTGGCTGATGCCGGTATTCTGGATCGGGTTCAATATAGCGATGTTTCCGGCCAGCAGGGTGATGAGGCACCGCGGCGGATTGATCGTGATGGGCATAGCCGGCCTGTTCGGCGCCGTCGCGGTGCTGGTCGCCGAGATGGCCGGCAACCTCACCACGCTCGTCGTGGCGCAATTCATCGCCGGGTCCGCCTGGGGCTGCATGCT
>NZ_JBAURI010000217.1:0-1543 GCF_049581145.1 Bradyrhizobium sp. | reverse complement strand
GTTGGAGTCTATGCGATCTAGGCGTTGACATTCTGGAGTCGGCAACACGAGGTATCTCGCAGTTGCACGGTGGAAACTTCAGCCACTTTGCCCAGGGTGACACAGCGGCCTTCTATACCTACCTGACCGCGTTTGGCGGAAATGTTGCCTCCTCTGACGAGGCGGTCACGCACACGGTCGACCACACCAATCAGATTGGTTATTTCTCAGGGGTCGTAGCGAGTGGAGGCACAGCGGGATCGAATTTGCTAACTACGAATTCCTTCACCTGCCATGGCTTCTGCGGCACGTTGGACAACCATGAATTCGCCGATGGCGGTATTTTGCTGGACACCTCAAAGGGCGGAAGCAAGGCAACGCTGGCGACTGAAGGCAACGCGATGAACAGTATGTTCTACACGCTTTCTTCGGGGACCGTGCCTGTTTCTACGGCGTGGGGAAATATTATTCCGAGCTCCTGCACGAACAATGGTGCTGGCCAGTGGCAGAACTACACGACGACGACGTGCAATGTGACCTTGGGTACGGCTCCGGCGAGCCCAGGCAACTTTGTAACGGGAGCCGACGCTTGTCTTGCCGGACCTTTTCAAGAAGAGGCAGCTGTGACGTCCGTCGGCACAGCAGCCGCGGGGGTGCAACCAATCACCTTCACCACACGTTATGCGTGGAACAGCGGGATTGCGGCCCTGGTGATGCAGGGTGGAGCATGCGGCGAATCGCTGGTAGCGACCAGCTCGGCAAGTTCGTGGCCGATAGCCTATGCGGTGGTTGGCGCGACTTCTCCAACACAGGTGTTCTTCAGCAACTGCCTTACAGGCGGCTGCAACGGTGGCGGCAACGGCGGCGGCAACATTCTTCCAGCGTCGGTTGCGACCGCAACTCCAGTCATCGGCAACTCTGGGACGAGCGTAGTGCGCAATGGAAACACGGTGACCCTGAACCTTGGTACATCGGGTGGCAACACCGACTCCTTTCCGCCGGGGTCCACGATTATTGTTGCGGGCGCGACACCGTCGGACCTGGACGGCACCTTTACGGTGGCTACGAACACTCTCGATAGCATGAATCCGCTGATGACGTGGGCACAGACGGGCGGCAATGAGTCTGCGACGGGGACGCTAGCCATTTCCTCGCCTTCATTGAGTGTCACGTTCTATCCATCTGCATTTATCACGGGAACCAACAACGGCGTATCTGGCAACGTACAGCTGGCCACCAATCAGGTGCCATTTTCGACGGGAGACACGGTTGTTGGCGCCCCTACATCGCAATTTCAGAATGCGGGCATTAATGTCTACATCGGTCAGACAACGCCGGTCAGTGGCGGTAATGCTTCCAGTGGCGTGAACGTGGACGATGAAGGACCTGCCGATCTGTACACGGCGTTCAGTGCCACTAATAGCGTCGCAAACGGCGTCGCGCCAGAGGCGTTCAGCATCAACGGGTCCTATAGCAGTGTGTTCAGGATAGGGTATCGGCCTGCGAATAACGGGACGCTTCTCTATGTACAAGGTGGCGAGCCGGTTTCGTCAAACGCCAAGGC
>NZ_JBAURI010000216.1:0-1957 GCF_049581145.1 Bradyrhizobium sp. | reverse complement strand
GAGGCGGACCGCGTCTTGAGCGGCATAGAGGCCAAGGTCGAGGCGGAGTATGGCCGGCCGCTGCCGCCGCCCGGCCCCGAGGAGCCGGTGTCGCCGGCGAGCCGCTTCCTCGACCTCTGGATCCCAGGCATTCGCAGCCGGGTGATCCTGATGAGCGTCTTCAACATCTTTCAGACCATCGGCTTTTACGGCTTCAACAATTGGGTGCCCTCGCTGCTCGTCAAGCAGGGGATCACGGTCTCGACCAGCCTCGGCTATACAACGGTGATCGCGCTTGCGGCGCCGCTCGGACCGCTGCTCGGATTCTTCCTCGGCGACCGCCTCGAGCGCAAATGGATCATCGTCGCATCGGCGGCGGCCATTCTTGTCTGCGGCCTCATTTTCGGGCAAACGCGCGATTCGGCGCTCATCATCGCGATGGGAGTCGCGCTGACGCTTAGCGCCAACATCATGTCGTTCAGCTTCCACGCCTACCAGCAGGAGCTGTTTCCGACCGGCATCCGCGCCCGCGCCGCGGGTTTCGTCTACTCGTGGAGCCGGCTCTCGGTGATCTTCTCGTCCTTTATCATCGCCTTCATCCTGAACGCTTCCGGCGCGTTCGGCGTCTTCGTCTTCATCGCCGCGGCGATGGGCGTCGTGATGGCGACGATCGGCATCTTCGGGCCGCGCACGACCAATCTGGCGCTCGAAGAGATCTCCAGGTAATGCCGCACGCCGGCGCCGTCCGGAGGCTGGAACCCCCGCTTTCGCGGGGGTGGCGCGTCGTGCTTTTTGTCATGCCCGCGATGGCGGGCATCCAGCAGGACAAGTCAATTCGAGTGTCGTTTGCCGCGCTCGCGCAGATACGCAAAAAAGACCGCGCGAGACATCGCCCGCGCGGCCTGCTTGTGCGAAGAGGCGGCGCCTACTGCGCCATACTCAGCCGCCATCCTTGCGGGCTCCTCGCGGGTGACGAGATCGTAGCGATCGAGATTCATCACCTTCGCCCAAGCCTTCACGAAGTCCTTGACGAACTTCTCCTTCGAGTCTGCGGTCGCATAGACCTCCGCAAGCGCCCTCAGCACGGAGTGCGAGCCGAAGATGAGGTCGACGCGGGTGGCGGTCCATGTCGGCGCTCCGGTCTTCCGGTCGCGCCCCTCGTACACGCCCTCTTTGCCCTGCGCCGGCTTCCACTCCGTGCTCATGTCGAGCAGGTTGACGAAGAAGTCGTTGGTCAGCGTCCCGGGCTTCTTGGTGAAGACGCCGTGCGCGGATGCGCCGGCGGTCGCGCCGAGCACGCGCAGGCCGCCGACGAGAACCGTCATCTCGGGCGCAGTCAAGGTCAGCAATTGCGCCTTGTCCACCAACGCTTCTTCCGGCGCCATGATGTCGCTGCTGCGGTAGTAGTTGCGGAAGCCGTCAGCATACGGCTCGAGCGGCGCGAAGGAATGCGCGTCGGTTTGCTCTTGCGACGCGTCCATGCGCCCCGGCGTGAAGGGAACCTTCACGTCGAGCCCCCCGGCCTTCGCGGCTTTCTCGATCGCCGCGCCGCCGCCGAGAACGATGAGATCGGCGAGCGAGACTTTCTTGCCGCCTGCGGCCGAGGCGTTGAACTCCTTCTGGATCGCTTCGAGCTTCTGAAGAACCTTGGCCAGTTGCGCCGGGTGGTTGATCTCCCAATCCTTCTGGGGGCTCAAGCGAATGCGCGCCCCATTCGCGCCGCCGCGCTTGTCGGAGCCGCGGAACGTCGACGCCGACGCCCATGCGGTCGAGACAAGTTCGGAGACGGTGAGGCCGGAAGCGAGGATTTTCGCCTTGAGGTCCGCGATATCCTTTTCGCTGACGAGCGGATGGTTTGCGGCCGGAATCGGGTCCTGCCAGATCAGCGTCTCTTTCGGCACGAGCGGGCCGAGATAACGCTGGATCGGCCCCATGTCGCGGTGGGTGAGCTTGAACCACGCCCGGGCGAAAGCGTCAG
>NZ_JBAURI010000215.1:0-1762 GCF_049581145.1 Bradyrhizobium sp. | reverse complement strand
CCTAGCGCCTCCTTTTTGATGAGGTTACGGATCCGGCCGACGACCGCGCCTGCCCGGCTCCCGTCCCTGACGATGAGGGCGAACGCTTGCCGCGCCTCATCCAGATTCGGCGACTCGGCGCTGAGCCAGCGCAACCCCGCCTGAGCGTTGGCCACGGTTGCGGTGATTGGCTGGTTCACTTCGTGGGCTATCGACGCCGTAAGCTGCCCCATTGTCGCGACGCGGTTGGCGTGCGCCAGCTGCGTCTGAGTCTCGCGGTAGCGCCGCTCGCTCTCGCGCGCCTCCGCTTCCGCCTGCTTGCGCTCGGAAAGATCGAGCACGAAAGCGACAACCTGGTGTCCGCCTTCGTCAAAGGTCGCGGATCCCAAGAGAATTGGCACGCGGCTGCCGTCTTTGCGGAAGTACTCCTTCTCGATCGGCGTCCGCAGCCCGGTCCGCCTGTGCTCTTCGAGCCACTGTGTGTCGCGCTCGCGCCAATCCGGAGGCGTCAGCTCCGTCCACCGGATGCGACCCGCCGCGAGGTCCTCGCGATCATATCTCACGATGCGGAGAAACGCGTCATTGGCCTCGAGAATCCGACCGTCGAAATCCGCGATGAAGACGCCGATGATATCGGCTTCAACGAGACGGCGGATCTTCGCTTCGCGCTTCGCCAGATCACGGTAGAGGTTCGAGTTTTCCAGCGCGATCGCGGCCTGCGAGGCAAGCAGCTTCAACACGGCGGCCCGGGCTGGCGCAAAGGCGCTGCGCGCCAGGTTGTTTTCAAGGTAGAGCACGCCAGTGAGCTTGGCCTGATTGATCAATGGCAGGCAGAGAATGGAGCGAGCCTGACGCTCTCGAATATAGGGGTCGTCGGCAAACGGAGACCGAGCCGCGGCATCGTCAAGAACCACATGCTCGTTCGAGCGTACGACATGGTGGAAAACCGATACTGGCAACGCAATTGCGGTCACAGGCGCATCGCGCAGGCTGACGATAGTTGCTTCGCCGTCAGTCGCGGCTTCGGCCGCGATTCGCGGCTCACTTCCTAAGGACAGAACAAGCACGCCGCGTTCGGCCCCGGCCTGCTGGATCGCGGTTCGCATGAGGATGTCGATGAGCTTCTCGAGGACGATCTCGCCCGCGACGGCCTGTGACACTCTGATGACCGTAGCGAGGTCCAGATATTCGACCGGCGCGTCTAGTGTGCTCGTCAGACCGGGCCGGAGCTCGTCCGTCCTGAGGTGGGGATACAGTTCGTCGAGCTGCCGCACTTTGCCACCAGCGCCCCAGCGGACATAACAATAGCGGGCATTGCGCAAGCAGAAATCGGCGAATTCATCGAACTCGCGCGTCCGATAGAAAGCGGAAGCGCGCTCGTAGGCGATCGCCTCGTTGTGAACAAAGCCATTGTCGCGCGCCGAACGGATGGCCTGTTGGTAAAGCCGCTCCGCGTCAAGGTCGCGGCCCTCCAGACGTGCAATCTCCGCGCCGACCAGCGCTGCTCGGTTCTCGAAGTTTTCCGGGCAATTCTCCGCCCAGATCTCCAGCTGCCTGCGATGCGCTTCGAGAGCGGCTCGACCCTCTGCGCCGAATGAAGAGCGGTCGCATCCGGCGGCAAAGGAGAGCGCAGCGTAGAAGTGATATTCCGCCGTTTCGAATTGTCCGCGCGATCTCCATAACAGTCGCTTTGCGCGGCAGGCCGCTTCGTTCGCCATGGCGTAGTCATTGGCGAAGAAACACGCTTGCAGCTTTCGAATCCAATACAAGCACTCAGCTACCG
>NZ_JBAURI010000214.1:0-2270 GCF_049581145.1 Bradyrhizobium sp. | reverse complement strand
ACCCGGCGCTGGGCCGGGCGGGCTCGGCTCGCCGAACCGCTCGCCTGACCGGTCCCCTGCCCCAACTCCGGGCCGGTGATATCCGCCATTCGACTCTCCCAACACCCTCGGCTTTAATGCGGGAGCTGGGTCCGCAAGTCGAGGGTTAAAGGGAATTCCATTGTGCGTTCCTCGCGCGGCGGATCGATCTTGCCGGGGGTGTGGCCATGATCCTGGAATCTGGCCAGCCGCCGCGCCTCGGCCTCGTAGGAATTGACCGGTTTTGTTTCATAATTGCGCCCGCCGGGATGGGCGACATGATAGACGCAGCCGCCGAGCGAGCGGCCGTTCCAGGTATCGATCAGGTCGAAGGTCAAGGGCGCGTGGACCGGGATGGTCGGGTGCAGGCCGGAATGCGGCTGCCAGGCCTTGAAGCGCACCGCCGCCACCGCCTCGCCGGCACGGCCGGTCGCGGTCATCGGCATCCGCCGGCCGTTGCAGCTGATGACGTGACGGCCTTCGACAAAGCCTTCCGCCTTGACCTGCAGCCGCTCGACCGAAGAGTCGACATAGCGCACGGTGCCGCCGGCCGTTCCCTCCTCGCCCAGTACATGCCAGGGCTCAAGCGCCTGGCGCAATTCCAGTGAGACGCCGCCATGGTGGACCCGGCCGAACGCCGGAAACCGGAACTCGAGCTGCGCCAGGTACCAGTCCGGCGAAAAATCGTAGCCGGAGGTGCGCAGCTCGTCGAGCACGTCGAGAAAGTCCTCCCAAAGGAAATGCGGCAGCATGAAGCGATCATGGATCGCGGTGCCCCAGCGCACGAACTTGCCCTGTTGCGGCTCGCGCCAGAGCTTTGCGATCAGCGCCCGGATCAGCAACTGCTGCGCCAGCGACATGCGCGGATCGGGCGGCATTTCGAGCGCGCGGAATTCGACCAGGCCTAGCCGGCCGGTGGGACTGTCAGGCGAATAGAGCTTGTCGATGCAGATCTCGGCGCGATGGGTGTTGCCGGTCATGTCGACCAGGATGTGCCGGAACAGCCGGTCGACCAGCCACAGCGGAATCGTGCCGCCCGGCTCGGGCACCTGAGCCAGCGCGATCTCCAGCTCATAGAGGCCGTCATGGCGGGCCTCGTCGATGCGGGGCGCCTGGCTGGTCGGGCCGATGAACATGCCGGAAAAGAAATAGGACAGCGACGGATGCCGCTGCCAGTACAGCACGAGGCTCTTTAACAGATCGGGACGGCGCAGGAACGGCGAATCCTGCGGCTTGCTGCCGCCGACCACCACGTGGTTGCCGCCGCCGGTGCCGGTGTGCCGGCCGTCGACCAGGAAGCGGTTGGCGCCGAGCCGTACCTTGCCGGCATCCTCGTACAGGCCGGAGGTGATGGCCACCGCTTCGCGCCAGCTTGCCGCCGGCTGGACATTGACCTCGATCACGCCAGGATCGGGCGTCACCTTGATGACCTCGACGCGGGGGTCATAGGGTGGCGCATAGCCCTCGACATGAACCTGCATCTGCAGTTGTTCGGCAGTCCCTTCAACGGCGGTGAGCAACTCCAGGTAATCCTCGAGCTTTTCGACCGGCGGCATGAAGGCGCAGAGCACGCCGTCACGGATCTCGATCGACATCGCGGTCCGCACGCCACCGGACCTCGGCTGCTGCTCCTGCACTGCCTGCTGCGCCGCGCCTGGGACCTCGGCCGTCTGGTCGAACACCGGCAAATCTGCTGCGGGCAGATCACCGCGCGGCTCCATCGGGTCCTGCTCGACCGTGTAGGGATAGTCGTCGGGCGGGATATAGGGCAGCGAGGCGATCGGCAGCCGCAAGCCCAGCGGCGAATCGCCGGGCATCAGAAACAGATTGCCGCGCCGGAGCTGCCAGCGCTCGCTCTTCCAGCGCCGCGCTTCCGCGTTCCAGCGCTGGATCGGCAGCACATAGCCCCTGGGAATGTTGAGCCCGGTATCGAACACTTTCGCCATCCGGGCGCGCTCTTCCGGATCGGACAATTTGGAATCGCCGGGATCGACGTTCGGCGGCAGCGCCGCTTCCTTCTGCAGCCAGTGACCGGGATCTTCGAACGCCGGCAGCACGTAGTCCGGCTCAAGCCCGAGCTTTTGCGCTACCCCTCGCGCGAAATGCTGCGCACCCGCGATGTCGGCCTTGCGCGGATTCTCGATTCTGGCGACCAGATCAGGGTTCTTCCAGATCGGCACGCCGTCCTTGCGCCAATACAGGCCGAATGCCCAGCGCGGCAGGCTCTCGCCGGGATACCATTTGCCCTGCCC
>NZ_JBAURI010000213.1:0-7598 GCF_049581145.1 Bradyrhizobium sp. | reverse complement strand
TCAAGGCCTTGATCCTGACCGGCGCCGGCGACAAGGCGTTCGCCTCGGGCACCGACATCTCTCAATTTCGCGCCTTCAAGACCGCGCAGGATTCGCTCGATTATGAGGCGCGGATCGACCGGGTGCTGGGCGTGCTGGAACAGTGCCGGGTGCCTGTCATCGCGGCGATCGCCGGCGCCTGCACCGGCGGCGGCGCCGGCATTGCCGCCTGCTGCGACATCCGGATCGGCACCGAGAGCGCGCGGATCGGCTTTCCGATCGCGCGCACGCTCGGCAACTGCCTGTCGATGTCGAACATCTCCCGACTGGTGTCGCTGATCGGCCCGGCGCGGACCAAGGACCTGATCTTCAAGGCGCGGCTGGTCGAAGCGCCGGAAGCGCTTGCCCTCGGGCTGCTCAGCGAAGTGGTGCCCGACGTCGAGACGCTGCAGCGCCGCGCCGACGAGACCGCGAAGCTCGTGGCGTCGCATGCGCCGATCACGCTCGAAGTCACCAAGGAGGCGGTGCGCCGCATCCGCCGCACGCTGTCGCGCGACGAGGGCGAGGACCTGATCCTGAAAGCCTATATGAGCGCGGATTTCCGCGAGGGCATGGACGCCTTCCTCAACAAGCGCGCGCCGAACTTCAAGGGGAAGTAGCGGCAGGGCGGATTGAAGGCCGCCGGGCCGCGCGACGCGCGGTCCGATGGGGCATAGTCCGCCGCTTCGGTGCCGCGCTTCCAATGTGTAAAACAATGATCGTTATGCCGGGCAAGACCCCGGCTTCGCCGCCGCCTGCAGCAGGTTGACCGTCAAGCGTCCAGGACAAGCGCGCGGCGATGGTGGCTCGGCGCGGAGCCGATAGGCGTCAATCCCTCCTACAACTTCTCAGCTCAAGCCTCGCGACGGCCAGAACAGCAGCGACAGCACGATCGCCCAAACGATTCCCCATCCGATCCAGGTGATGGTGGGATGAGCTGCCTGCCATTCGAGAATTGTTTTGTGAACGGCCATCAGCACGGTCCCCGTCGTCTACAAGTCTTACGCAACCCTGTCCGGAGGTTCCGGTCAGGCGCAATGGTTGTTGTGTTTCACGACTATGCGCCGGCAGGGGCAAAGTCGGGTTGACTCAGGTCAACGATTTCAGATCAACGGCTGACGACGCATCGTTTTTGCGCGAGCTATCCCGATCAACTGCACGTTCGGCGATAACTGTCGGCGCTGTGGTGCGTTCGGTATCAGCCGACCCGGGAGGTTGGGCGAATGCACTATATTGCAAGTACCTCCGGCTGTATGGCGCCGCAAAAATAAATCCAGAAAATCGTTGCGGACTCCGGCCGTCCCAAACGTCTATGAATGAGGAGAAGGCAAGCTGCGATTTTTTTGGTGGGAAATCGAGCCGAGCTTGATCCCGTCACGGCTATCCTATTTTGTCCAGCGCGTGCTGATGATCAAAACCGGAGATATTCGCCAATGACCTTTGCAGCACGAGGACTGAGGTGACGTCGTCGGCGACCTCTCCGTCCAAGGCTGCGGCGCTCAAGCCGCAATTCGGCGCGACGGTGATTTGCTACCGTCCTGCCGATATCAAGTTGACCCAATTGCTCGCTGCGCTCCGCAGCATCGCGCCGTCGAGCGTGCTGGGCGATTGGACCGGGCCCTTCACCAAGCGGCCTGCGGATGTGCATGGCACCGGCATGATCAGCATCGATGGGGTGCCGCTGAGCCTGCTGGAGATCGGCGCGCCGCTACCGGCACCGTTCTTCAACACCGGCGCCATTCCCAATCATCTGATGCCGGACCCGTGGCAGGAGCTGCGTGACCATCGCGCCCACGTATTCGTCATGCCAGCGCAAGAACCGGATGGTCGCGTCGCCGCGGTCGCCACCGCGCGGGCGGTGACATTGCTGGGCTGGGCGATCGCGCTCGTGACCGGGGCTGAGGCTATCAAATGGACCGATGCCAATAACTTTGTTCCTGTCTCACGGCTGCAGGACTGCGCACCGGAACTGGTGCCCGCTCGCGGCCTGGCGATCCCGGCCTGGATCCGGATTCTGGCCGCGCGCGTCCACGGACAGCAAAAGATCATCGCCGGCTCGTATGGCCTTTGGGCATTCGGTCTGCCCGAGATCGAATATGCTCCGACCGATCTGCCGATGCATTACCTCGTTCCCCATGCTTATGCGGTCTGCGCCTTTCTCCTGAGGCAAAAAAAATCGGTCCGGTCTGACGAAGGTCGGCATCCCGACGCCATTGACGTCGATGGCGTGAACGCTTTCGCGGTCGAAACGCTGGCGCACGGTTCCTTCGGAAAGACGCCGGCGCTTCGGCTGACCCGGCTTCGGCCCGGTCTGGTTCGCGGTCTGCACGGGAGGTGACGGGACGACCAGGCGTCAAGACGTCGATGAAGTGCCTGCAGTAGCGGCTCTTCGTCCCGCAGCTATTCCAGCGATTGCAGAATGACACCGCAGCGTTTGTATCTTCGCTCCATCGAGCGTCGGCGCAAGGAAAATGACCGGCTTCGATGCTGCGCTCGCCTGCGGCACCTGAACTGTAAGGCGGCCCGGCTTATCTGACTGATGGGTCGGTCGATCTGTCCAACTGAGGGGGGTCGGCAGCCCGGGGGCTGCAAGGGGACTTGAGCCGACGGTTTCAATCTTCAGTCGGTGACCGCAATGGCCTCGATCTCGATCAGCCATTCCGGCAGCGCGAGCGCGCTGACCCCGAGCAAGGTGCTCGCCGGCGGTGTTCCGCCGGAAAAGAACGGCGCTCGCGCCTTGCTGATGACGGATCGGCATTCCCGCGTGTAGTTCACGACATAGCTGGTGATCTTGACGATATCGGCGTAGCCCGCGCCGGCCGCGGCGAGGGCGAGGCCGATATTGCGCATCGCCTGCGTGGTTTGCGCAGCAAGGTCATCGGCACCGACCAGCGCTCCGCGCTCATCGATGGAGACCTGCCCCGCCGTATAGATCGTGCGCCTTCCGGAGGATGCCACCACCTGAGAGAATGCCGGGTTGTGCAAAAGCCCGTCCGGGTGGGGATGTTCGAATGTGCTCATGTCCAGGACTCCTGAGGCTTCGAGCATAAGGCCGGCACGATACGGCAGGCAATCGCGCGCAGGATATCGCGCACAGGCGAGGCGGCATCGTGCCGGCGCGAAGCTTGCGACGAGCTGGCAGCGCGCCCGGATCATTCCGTCATCCGGCTCGCGACCACGGCCAGCGTGCATCGCCCAAATCTTGAACAGTCTGAGCGAGCGTTGAGCTTCCGCCGCGATCGCCGCCGTTTGGAACAATTATTTCCCGTGGTGAAAAGCCCGCGAGCCGCAGAAAAGCGCGCAACCTCTGCGATTTCCGGTCACGGCATGCATCTTGCTAAGAAATTATTTTGCGTGGCAGGAAATGAGCCGTTGACGGGAACCGTGGCCGGTGTGGCGGCGGGACAGAGCAGCGGCGCGACCAGAAAGGGACACAAATCATGATGGTGGTGCGATCGGAGTTGCGGAAGGATAGTTTGTCCTTCCTCGAGGCGCTGGGGCAGTCGGTTGCGAATGTTTCGCCGACATTGACGCCGGCGCTGGCGGTCGCGGTCGTGGCGGGGATGGCGGGCACCGCGTCCTGGCTGGTCTACGTCTTCGCGACCATCGCGCTTCTGATCGTCGGCATCAATGTCGGCAAGCTTGCCAAGCGCATCCCGTCCGCCGGTTCGTTCTTCATCTACGTCTCGCGCAGCCTCGGTCCGTCCTACGGCATGCTGTCCGGCTGGGCCATGCTGGCGGCCTATATCTTCACCGCGATGGCGTTGACGGTCGCGACCTCGATCTTCATCAAGACGTTCTTCACCTCGCTCGGCTTCACCTTCGCGATTCCCTCACCGCTGTTGTATTTCCTGATTTCGGCGGGGATCTGGGCTTTCGCCTGCCGCGACATCAAGATTTCGGCGCGCATCGGCTTGACGCTCGAGGTGATCTCGGTCGCGATCATTCTGTTCGTCTGCGTCTACACTTTTGCCCATTTCGGCTTCCGGATCGACGCCAAACAGGTCAGTCTCGAAGGCGTCGACTTCAAGAGCGCGGCGCAGGCAGTGGTGTTCGCCATCTTCTCCTATGTCGGCTTCGAGAGTGCGGCGACGCTCGGCAAGGAAACCCGCAACCCGACCGTCAACATCCCGCGCGCCATCGTTGCGACCGCGCTCTCCGCCGGCGTGTTCTTCGTGCTGACCACCTATCTGATCGTGCAGGGCTTTGCCGACGACGCCACCAAGCTCGGCGCCAGCGGCGCGCCGCTCGGGGACATCACCTCCAACATCAGCGTCAGCCTGACCGCACTGGTCTATTTCGGCGCCGCAATCAGCGGCTTCGCCTGCGCGCTGGCGTCGCTCAATGCCTACGGGCGCATGCTGTTTTCGCTGGGTCGCTACCAGTTCGTGCATACCTCGATGGGGCTGGTGCATCACAACTACAAGACCCCCTATGTGGCGCTGACCTCCGGGGCCCTGATCAACTTCATCGTCTGCGCCGCGTTCGCCGGCCAGGCCGAAACCGACACGTTCGGATGGTATGGAACGCTTGCGTCCTACGGTTTCATCATCGTCTACTTCCTGTGCTCGGTGAGCGCGCCGATCTTCCTGGCGAACAACGGCGGCGCCACTGCCGGCGACAGGTTTGTCGGCGGCCTGGGCGCAGTGCTGATGGTGCTGTCGCTGGTCGGCAGTCTTTATCCGGTGCCGGCCTCGCCCTATAATCTGTTTCCCTACTTTTTCCTGGTCTACATCCTGCTCGGGGTGAGCTGGTTCTTCATCCTGAAGGCGCGCGTCCCGCAGGCCATCCTCAGCATCGAGCACGATCTGGAGGTGGCGGCTTCGACGGGGGCCGAATAGCTGAACCGCGCCAGGCCCCTTCAGGCCAGGAGGGCGTGCGCTTGCCAGCGCTGCGCGCGCCCGGGATACTGATCGGATCGGACGTGTAAGCGTGGCGGCTGAGGTTCATGTTCAGGCCGGCGCGCTTTTTGAAGCCAGCGGGATGAGCCAGCAGCCGTCAACGTTCAATGCCTCGGGATGGACGCTGGCGGTCGGAGAATCTTCGTCGGCGTCCGCGGCTTTGGAGGAGGCTCATGTCGTCTACAAGGGCGACGCCTTCGACAGGCCCGGCCGCGGCGTCATCGCCGCGGTCGCGCGTGGTATCGGCTCCGGACCGCGAGCGCGAGAAGCCGCGCATATCGCGCTCCACAGCCTGGTGGAGGGTTATTTTGGCGCCGCCGGAACGCTTGGCCCCGCCCGCGCCGCCAGTCTTGCTTTGGCAAGCGCCAACGCCTGGATGTTCAGCCAGTCCCATGCCGATCCCACGCACGGCATGGCGGCGGCGGTGACGGCGCTGATCTTCGTCGGCCGCAGAGTCCGGATCGTCCATGTCGGGGACTGCCGGGTCTATCGCAAACGCGGCGCCGAACTTGCTCCGCTGACGTCGGACCATGTGCTGCCGGCCGCCGACGGCAGCGGTTCGCTGACCCGGTCGGTCGGTGGCGATGCCGAGTTGCAGATCGACTATGTCGAGGACGCCCCTGAGCCGGCCGATCGCTATGTCATCTTGAGCCAAGGCGGTGTGGCCGCCGCGGGATCGGCGCAGCTTGCCGGGATGCTGATGGCGAGCGGCTCCCCCGGTGACGTGGCTTGTGCGATCACCGAGGCAATTCCTGGCGGTGTGACCGCGATTGTCGTCGACGTGCTGAGGGCGCCGGACTCGAGCTTCGGTGAAATGGCCGCGGCATTCCAGCGGCTTCCGCTTCGCGGCGTGCCGCGCGACGGCGAGAATTGGGACGGCTTCCTGCTCGGTCGCACGCTCTATCGCAGCCGTTATACGACCCTGAAACTGGCCCGCGACACTCTTTTCGATCGCGACGTCGTTCTCAAGATCCCGCTGCCCTCGATGCTGCATGACGAGGTGTTTCGCGCCGGCTTCCTGCGCGAAGCCTGGGTCGGCGCCACCGTGCACAGCGCAAGGATTGCGAGCTATATCGAGGTCGCGCCGAGCCGCCGCAGCAGCCTTTATCTCGTGCTGCCGTATTACCGTGGCGAGACGCTGGAGTCCCGGCTGTCGGGTGGCGACCCCGTCCGCTATCTCGACGGCGTCGGGCTGGCGCTCAAGCTCTGCGCGGCGGTGCAGGATCTCGCCGCCCTGCAGATCGTCCACCGCGACCTCAAGCCGGAAAACATCCTGCTGCTTGCCGATGGCGAGATCAAACTGCTCGACCTTGGTCTTGCCTATCTGCCGGGTGTCGACGAGCCTGACGACGATCGCCTGGGTGGCACCACCCGCTACATGGCGCCGGAACTGTTCCGAAAAACTCCGGCGGATCAATGCTCCGAAGTGTTTTCCGTGGGCGTGACGGTGTATCGCCTGTTCTCCGGCGGTCCTTTTCCGTTCGGTCAGCGCGAGACCATTCCCCTGCAACGGCTGCGCCCGGACCTGCCGGCCTGGCTCGGCCAGTGTCTCGCCCGCGCAATGGACAATAATCGCGACAGGCGTTTTGCCGACGCTGGCCAGTTCGCCACGGCGCTGGAACACGGCTTGCGCCAGGGCGCCATGGAGCCGCTTGCCGGCTTGCCGCGTCGGCGGATCGACGCGTTGCTTCTATGGCAGAGCCTCGCGGGCCTGTTTGCCGCGACGTCCCTGGTCCTGCTGGCGATCCTGCTGCGGCGGTGAAGGCACGGGCAGCATTCGCGCGCTATTTGCCGGTACCCCGCGGTTCGGGTTCGGCGTCTATTGCCTTCTCCACGGTCGCGTTGACAACCTTCGTGCCCTCGAGTTCGCGCACGATGCGTTGGTCCGGGCCCACGACACCGAGATCGAATTCCTGACTGGAAGTAACGAGTGTCATTTTGCCGCCGGCAATCACGACGACGGTGACGTCATGCGTTTCGCCGGACAAAGCCCATTTGCGTATCTCACTGCGCAACGGCTCCTTGCGCCAGGCGTCGGGATAGCCGGGATCACACCTGACCTCGATTCCATCGTCCGACGTCGTCAGCACCAGTTTGGATTTGTTCGGCTTCCAGTGCTCACCCAAAAGGTCGTTGACCAGCCAGAGGCAACTGAAAGTCCGGCATTCGGTTGGCCGATTGGCATAGATCAGACAACCCTTGCCCGGCTCGCAATGCGGGCACCAGTCACCAACCGACTTTACAAGTTCGTCGACGGCCATCACCTTGCAGCAGAGCGTGCAACTGCCGCACACTTTCTTCCGAGATTTCGTTGCGGTCATGGGTTTCTCATTGCCTCGCCGTCCAACCTGAAGGCCGCTGATGATAGCGCCCTGGGGCGGCGGCAGGGCTCAACGGCAATGCGGTGCGGGCGTGCCAGCACCGGTTCCTTAGCGCCTGCCACGTGATGCGAAAGTCATAGCCGGGAGGGTTGCAGGCCGCTTGAACTTCGCGTCATTCGCCCGCACAATGGTGTGATCCAACCTATGGCATCCTGGGCTGGTGCGAGCGGCGGCTCGCCAACGAGACGGGACGAAAACAGTGCGACAGATCATCAAAGCCGCGGCAGCGCTGGCAGCGCTGCTGGCCGGAGCGCCCGCCGTCGCGGGCTGGGAGCCGAGCAAGCCGGTCGAGATCGTG
>NZ_JBAURI010000212.1:0-15236 GCF_049581145.1 Bradyrhizobium sp. | reverse complement strand
GAACAGCTCGGTCCAGCTGCGGCCGCCCATCACCCGGCGGCGGCGCCCGCGGAATTCGATGACGCAGGTCAGCCAGGCCGGGCTCGACCAGCGTTTCCTGAGCAAGGTCCTGGTCGCGGGGTCGTGGATGATGCCGCGATTGCCGGTGAACAGGCCGCGATGCGGCGTCGCGATGATGTCGCCCCGGGGCGTGACGCGGTTTTGCAGCGGCATTGGGCGGCCCGACCGTCACCCCCGCCGTGACGGAGCAATCACGCCGCGCCGTCGCGGATCGGCGGCTGGAACGACAGCGCGGTATCCCAGGGGAAGAAGATCCAGGTGTCCTGCGACACCTCGGTGATGAAGGTATCGACCAGCGGCCGCCCCTTGGGCTTGGCGTAGACGGTGGCGAAATGCGCATCCGGCATCATCTCGCGCACCAGCCGGCCGGTCTTGCCGGTATCGACGAGGTCGTCGACGATCAGAAGCCCCTTGCCGGTGCCGCCGCCGAGCGCGGCGGTGTCGGCGGAGATGCCCTTCAGCACCTGGAGGTCGCCCTGCTTGGTGTGGTCGTAGCTCGCGATGCAGACGGTATCGATGACGCGGACGCCAAGCTCGCGCGCCACGATCGCCGCCGGCACCAGCCCGCCGCGCGTGATCGCGATCACCGCGTGAAACGGCCCGACCTCGTTGAGCCGCCAGGTCAGCGCCCGGCAATCCCGGTGGAACTGGTCCCACGAGACCGGAAAGGCCCTGCCGGCCCGCTCCTGTGCGCTCAGTTCCGGAGCTTCACCGCCCATGCACGTCTCCTTCGATATCTGCCGATCACGCCGCGATCCCAGCCAGGCCAAATCCAGGACGGCCCGCTCCGGGTTTTTGAGCAGGATCTCCGCGCAAACGCGTTCCGCGTTGTCGCGAGGGATCATGCTCTAGCGCGTCGCGTGAAGTCCCGCCAGCATCTCCTTGACCGCGCTCATGGCGGCATTGAGCTTCTCGGGATCGCGCGAGCGCACCACCAGATTGGTGTTCGGCTTCTGGTTCTCGTCGATGAAGGGGTAGCTGCCGATCATCGTCTCCGGATGGGCGCCCGCGATCTGGCGCAGGGGACCGCCGATGTCGCCTTCCCGCGCATTGGCGCGGACCGATTCCGACAGCATCCGCAACCCCGACTTCAGCTTGGGGGCGACGATGTCCATCATCGCCTGCATGATCGAGGGGACGCCCGCCATCACGATGACATTGCCGATCTTGAAGCCCGGCGCCAGGATGGTCGCGCTCTGGATCAGCTCCGCGCCGTCGGGAATCCGCGCCATGCGCAGCCGCGCCTCATTGAGGTCCTGCGCACCCCAGCGCTCCCGAAAGCGCGCCACCACCTCGGGGTGATGATCGATGCCGACGCCAAAGGCCTTCGCCACGCTGTCGGCGGTGATGTCGTCATGGGTCGGCCCGATGCCGCCGGTGGTAAAGACGTAGGTGTACCGCCCGCGCAGCGCGTCGAGCGCCGCGATGATGTCGGGCTCGTCGTCGGCGACGACCCGCACTTCCTTCAGATCAATCCCGATATTGGTCAGGTATTCGGCGATAAAGCCGATGTTCTTGTCCTTGGTCCGCCCGGACAGGATCTCGTCGCCGATCACCAGGATTCCGGCAGTGACGATCTCGCTCATGACTTCATCCCCGTCCTCAAGCCCGCCTCACCCACAACTTAACCCAGCCAAGCACCTGACCAAGCCAACATCTTGAAGTCATGAAGCTTTGCCGCAGAAATAGCCACCCCTTCGCCGCTTTTTCAGGCAGTGACGCGACCATCCCCTACCAAATAGTACAAGGTAATGCATATCGCGCTGGCCCGGGCCTTGCTACCATCCCGTGAAGTCATGCACTGTCCAGCGCAAGACTTGCCGGCGCAAGATTTGCCATCGCAGCATTTGCCATCGCAGGATTTGCCCTTGCGTGATTTGGGAGACCGTCAGGTTCTATGGCAATCGCGTTCGACGAAATGAACGGCTCGGCGGGCGAGCTCCGCTCGGCCTATAGCGAACTCTCCCGCTGGCTGAAAGAGACGCCGCCAGAAGCCCTCGAATATCGCCGGCAGGAGGCCGAGCTGCTGTTCCGCCGGATCGGCATTACCTTTGCCGTCTATGGCGATGCCGAGGCCCAGGAGCGGCTGATCCCCTTCGACGTGATCCCGCGGATCATCTCGGGGAAGGAATGGACGGTGCTGGAAAAGGGCCTGAAGCAGCGGGTGCGCGCGCTGAACATGTTTCTGCGCGACATCTACCATGGCCGCGACATCCTGCGGGCCGGGATCGTCCCCGAGGACCTGATCTTCCAGAACCCGGTGTTCCGCCCGGAGATGAACGGCCAGGACGTGCCGCACGACGTCTATGTCCATATCGCCGGCATCGACATCATCCGTGTCGACGCGGAGAATTTTTTCGTGCTGGAGGACAATGCCCGCACCCCGTCGGGGGTGTCCTACATGCTGGAAAACCGCGAAATCATGATGCGGCTGTTTCCGGACCTGTTCGCCCGCCACCGGGTGGCGCCGGTGGAACGGTATCCGGATGAACTGTTGTCGGCCCTGCGCTCGGTGGCGCCGTTGAGCGCATCCGCCGAACCGACGGTCGCGCTGATGACGCCCGGCGTCTACAATTCCGCCTATTACGAGCACTCCTTCCTCGCCGACAAGCTCGGCATCGAGCTGGTCGAGGGACGCGACCTCATCGTCAAGAACGACGAGGTCTTCATGCGCACCACCGAGGGCCTGAAGCGGGTCGACGTCATCTACCGCAGGGTCGATGACGACTTCCTCGATCCCCTGACCTTCCGCCCGGATTCCGCGCTCGGCGTGCCCGGGCTGATGTCGGCCTATATGGCCGGCAACATCACGCTGGCGAACGCGGTCGGCACCGGGATCGCCGACGACAAGGCGATCTATTCCTACATGCCGGAGGTCGTGAAATTCTATCTCGGCGAGGAGCCGATCCTGAAAAACGTGCCGACCTGGCGCTGCCGCGAGCCGAAGGAGCTGTCCTACGTGCTCGACCATCTCGGCGAACTGGTGGTCAAGGAAGTGCACGGCTCCGGCGGCTACGGCATGCTGATCGGGCCGGCGGCGACGAAAGCCACCATCGAGGCGTTTCGCGACAAGCTGAAGCGCGAGCCGGAAGGCTTCATCGCGCAGCCGACGCTCGCGCTGTCGACCTGTCCGACCTGCACCGCCTCCGGTCTCGCTCCGCGCCATGTCGACCTGCGGCCGTTCGTACTGACGGGAAGCAAGAATGTCACCATCGTACCCGGCGGATTGACGCGGGTCGCGCTGAAAGAGGGCTCGCTGGTGGTCAATTCGAGCCAGGGCGGCGGCACCAAGGACACCTGGATTCTGGACGACTAGTTACTGGACGAAGAGAGAGCGCAATCATCGCATGCTGTCGCGAACCGCCGAAAATCTCTACTGGCTGGCCCGCTATGTCGAACGGGCGGAATATCTCGCGCGTACGATCGACGCCACGCTGCGCGTCACCGCGCTGCCCGCCACCTATATCGGCAAGACCAACGAATGGGACTCCGCGCTGCTGACCGCCGGCGTCAGCCAGAGCTTCTACCAGACCTACGAGGAAGCCAACGAGCGCAACGTCATCGACTACCTGTCGTTTTCGTCTGCCAATCCGTCCTCGATCAAGAACTGCATCGAGGCGGCCCGCCTCAATTCGCGCTCGGTGCGCACCGCGCTCACCAGCGAGATGTGGGACACCATCAACTCGGCCTGGATCGAGCTGCAGGAAGTCTGGAGCAAGGGCACCACGACCCGCGAGGAACTGGCCAGATTCCTCCGTTTCGTACAGGAGACCTCACTGCGCTTCGACGGCTCGGCCTACCGCACCATGCTGCGCAACGACGCCTACTGGTTCTCGCGGCTCGGGTTGCATCTGGAGCGCGCCGACAACACCGCGCGGATTCTCGACGTCAAATACCATGTGCTGCTGCCGGAAGAGGAACATGTCGGCGGCCCGCTCGATTTCTACCAATGGAGCTCGATCCTGCGCTCGGTGTCGGCGCTGACGGCCTATCATTGGGTCTATCGTGAGACGCTCAAGCCGTGGCTGATCGCCGATCTCTTGATCCTCAACGACACGCTGCCGCGCTCGCTCGCCAGCTGCTACGGCAATCTGGTGCGCAATCTCGACCAGATCGGGGTGGCCTATGGCCGCCAGGGCCCCGCGCAGCGCCACGCCCGCGGCATCCGCAACCGTCTGGAGCACAGCCACATGGACGACATCTTCCAGCATGGCGTGCACGAATTCATCCAGGAGTTCATCGCTGACAATGCGCGGCTCGGCGAAATCGTCACCAAGCAGTATCTGATCTGATGGATTGGAACCGAACACAGCCAAATGCCATCATGGCCGGGCTTGTCCCGGCCATCCAGGTCTTTAACTTACGACAGTAAGAAAGAAGGCCGTGGATGCCCGGGACATCCAGCGCAAAGCCGCGCTTTGCGCTTTTGCCCGGGCATGACGATCTTTTGCCTAGCTGCCTTGCCGAACTCCAGCTCCGCGTTGACACGCCATGCGCCTGCGAATTTCTCATTCCACCACCTACCGCTACGAGCCGGCCGCGACCGGCGTCATCCAGATCCTGCGGATGACGCCCGGCAGCCATGACGGCCAATACGTCGCCGAGTGGCAGATCGACGTGTCCACCGACTCCCGCCTCGACATGCATGAGGATGCCTTCGGCAATGTCACCCATGTGATGACGCACGGGCCGATCGCCGACCTCACCATCACGGTCGGAGGGCTGATCGAGACCCACGACACCGGCGGCGTGCTGCGCGGTACCGACGAACGCTTTCCGCCAAGCCTGTTCCTGCGCTCCACGCCGCTTACCACGGTCAATCCGGCGATGGCGAACTTCGGCCGCGAGCTGCGCGCGGAATCGGAGACCGACACGCTGGGCTTCCTGCACACGCTGATGACGCAGATCAACGAGCACATGACGTTCGACGAGGACCCGACCAACAGCGGCACTTCGGCGGTGGAAGCCTTCGGCCTGAAGCGCGGCGTGTGCCAGGATTACGCGCATATCTTCATCGCCTGCGCGCGCTCCGCCGGCGTGCCGGCGCGCTTCGTCTCCGGGCATTTCCTGCGCGCGGACGGCATGGTGCATCAGCAGGCCGGGCATGCCTGGGCCGAAGCCTTCGTGCCGGATCTGGGCTGGGTCGGGTTCGATGCAGCGAACTGCATCTGCACCACCGACGCGCATGCCCGCATCGCGATCGGGCTCGACTATCTCGGCGCCGCCCCGGTGCGCGGTACCCGCTATGGCGGCGGCATGGAAACGCTGACGGTCACGGTCAAGGTCGAACAGGCCGCCCGGCCGGGACAGTGGCAGAGCCAGACGCAGTCGTGATTGCCGTCTTACCGCGGTAACCGAGATGAGCGACTCCGAAACAATGCGGTAGCGCGGATGATGAACGCTCTTGCAATGCGATTCCAGCAAGAGAGTCCACGACCGATGCGCCATGAAAATCGATTTGGTGACACGAGCCCAGCCCTGCTCGCCGGCATCGAGGAGATCGCGGGCGAGATTGCCGCGCGCGCCGTGGAGATCGAGGAGGCGCGCCGCGTTCCGCTCGACCTCATCGATCAACTTTATCGTTGTCTTCCTCGAGCGGGCTGGACCGCCCGGAAAACGGGGTTGGATGCGGTTCCGAAATTCGCTACTAGTTTCCCGCCGGCAATTCGGACGGCTCGGGAGCGGGAATGACCTATTGTTGCGGAATCCTGGTGCGGGACGGGCTGGTCATGATCGCGGACACCCGCACCAATGCCGGCCTCGACAACGTATCGACCTTCCGCAAGCTGCACATCTTCGCAAATCCCGGCGACCGCATCCTGGCGATCGCCAGCGCCGGTAATCTCGCCATCAGCCAGTCGGTCCTCTCGACGCTGACGGAGGGGCTGGAAGACCCGCACACCGGCGACATCGAAACGCTGATGAACGCGCCCACCATGTTCCAGGCGGCGCAGCGCATCGGCCGCGCCATCCGCCTGGTGCATGCCACCGAGGGCCCGGCGCTGAAATCGGAAGATGTCAGTTTTGACGTGTCGTTCCTGTTCGGCGGCCAGATCAAGGGCTCGCGGATGCGCCTGTTCATGGTCTATACGGCAGGCAACTTCATCGAATGCACCACCGACACGCCCTATCTGCAGATCGGCGAGCACAAATACGGCAAGCCGGTGCTGGACCGCGCCATGCATTACGATGTCGAGCTCTATGAGGCGCTCAAGACCGGCCTGATCTCGATGGATTCGACCATGCGCTCCAATCTCGGCGTCGGGCTGCCGATCGACGTGCTGGTGGTGCGGTCCGACGTCTGCGATGCCGATCTCAATCACCGCATCGAGGCCGGCGAACCCTATTTCCACGACCTGCGCTCGCGCTGGTCGGCGGCGTTGCGCGCGGCGCACCGGAACATTCCACGGCCGCCCTACAAGACCGAACAAGACGCAAAACCATAACCTTGAGAAGGCGAGGACAATGACCGAGGCAACAAACAAGATCGCTGTCGTGACCGGCGCGGGAACCGGGGTCGGACGCGCAGCCTCGCTGGCGCTGATGAAGGCCGGTTTCACCGTGGTGCTCGCCGGGCGCCGCATCGACAAGCTGGAGGAAACCCGGAAGCTCGGCGACGCCGTCGGCAAGAGCCTCCCCGTCGCTGCCGACATGACCGATCCAGGATCGATCGGCGCGCTGTTCGCCAAGGTGATGGAGGCTTATGGCCGGCTCGACGTGCTGTTCAACAATGCCGGCATGGGCGCCCCGCCGGTGCCGTTCGAGGATCTCGGGCTGGCGCAATGGCAGGCCGTCGTGAACACCAATCTCACCGGCCCATTCCTGTGCACGCAGCACGCGTTCCGCATCATGAAGGACCAGACCCCGCGCGGCGGACGCATCATCAACAACGGCTCGATCTCGGCGCATGCGCCGCGGCCGTTTTCCGCGGCCTATACCTCGACCAAGCATGCCATCACCGGCCTGACCAAGGCGAGCAATCTCGACGGCCGCGCCTATGACATCGCGGTCGGCCAGATCGACATCGGCAATGCCGCAACCCCGATGACCGACCGCATGGTCGACGGCGTGCTGCAGCCCGACGGCCACAAGATGCCGGAGCCGCGCATGGATGCGAAAGCAGTCGGCGACGCCGTCGCCTACATGGCAAGCCTGCCGCTCGATGCCAATGTGCTGTTCATGACCGTCATGGCCAGCAAGATGCCGTTCGTCGGACGGGGGTAGGCGGCGCAACTCCCGCCGTCATTGCGAGCGCAGCGAAGCAAATCCGTCGTCCACGTGGAAAATATGGATAGCTTCGTCACTGCGCTCGTCACAATACAGGCAACCGCCTACTCCAGCCGCTCCACCGTGCGCAGCGACGGAAACAGCCTCATCCACAGCAGCGCGACGCCGATGGTGGCGACGCCGCCGAGCACGGCGGCCGGCATCGCGCCGAACAGGGCCGCGGTGACGCCGCTCTCGAACTGGCCGAGCTGGTTGGACGCATTGATGAACAGGAAGTTCACCGCGCCGACCCGGCCGCGCATCTCGTTCGGGGTCGCGAGCTGGACCAGCGAGAAGCGGATCACCACGCTGATCGTATCGGCGGCGCCGAGGATCGCGAGCGCCAGTACCGAGAGCACCATCCAGTGCGAGACCGCGAACACCACGGTTGCCGCGCCGAAGATGATCACGGCCTGGAACATGCGCAGACCCACCCGGCCGCTGATGGTGTTGCGGGCCAACAGCGCGGTCATCACCAGCGCGCCGACTGCGGGCGCGGCGCGCAGGATGCCGAGGCCGCTCGGGCCGGTCATCAGGATGTCGCGCGCATAGATCGGCAACAGCGCGACCACGCCGCCGAACAGCACCGCAAACAGGTCGAGCGAGATCGTGCCCAGGATCGCAGGATTGGCGCGGATGAAGCGGACGCCGGCGAACAGATCGGCTGGCGTCCCGGAATCCTTGGCCGTGTCCGGATGATCGACCAGGATCATGCCCGTGAACAGCACGCCCAGCAGCCAGAACAACAGCATCACGCCATAGGGCATCGCGGGCGAGAGCGCGTAGGCGAGGCCGCCGAGCGCGGGGCCGGCGATGGTGGCGATCTGCGTCGAGCCGCTCGACAGCGCGGTCGCGCGTTGCAGCGTCCCCTGCGGCACGATCAGCGGCAGCATCGCCGCCGTCGTCGGGCTTTCGAAGGCACCTGCGGTGCCGAGCACGGCGGTTGCGATGAAGATATCGACAACGCTGAGCCAGCCGCCATAGGCGCCCCAGGCCAGAAACAACGCCGTCAGCGCCTCGGCCAGCTGGCACAGTTGCACCACCCGCTTGCGTTCGTAACGGTCGGCCGCGTGGCCGGCGACGAACACCAACAGCGCCGTCGGCAGGAACTGGATCAGCCCCACCATGCCGAGCACGAAGGCGCTGCCGGTGAGATCGTAGACCTGCCAGCCGATCGCGACGCCGGCGATCTGGGTGGAAAAGCGCGAGAGGCTCCGCGACAGCAGAAAATACAGAAACGATCTTTGCCTGAGCAGCGCACCGGCGCCGATTGGCATGATGGCAGACATTCTTCGGGCGGTTCCTGCGCGATGAGCCGCTGCAAGCGACACGCTCGCATCCGCTCTCTGGCCCACGCCGTGGCCGACCCTTGCCGCTTTGTCAATGCCACGCGCGCAGGGCTGGGCGGCGTTGAGCCGTCATCCCGTCATCGCCGCTGGTCATGGCCGCCTGTCATGCCTGCATGCCGCCCATGGCATTGCGCTTTGCGCTTCCTCACGGCCATACTCGATCCGGTTCGGGGGCGGCATGCTGCAATTGCAATCGGCGTTCGGTATCTTCGCGTTGCTCGCGATCGCGTGGGCTTTTGGCGAGAATCGCCGCGCGGTTTCGATCCGGCAGGCGGCGATCGGCCTGGTGGCGACCATCGTCACCGCCGTGGCGCTGATCAAGCTGCCGCTGGTGGCGCATGCGTTCGGCACCATCAACGATGCCGTCGGCGCGATCTCGTCCGCCTCGCGCGCGGGCACCTCCTTCGTGTTCGGCTATCTCGGCGGCGGACCGCTGCCGTTCGATCCGAAGACGCCGGGTTCGGATTTCATCCTGGCGTTTCAGGCGCTGCCCATCGTGCTGGTGATGAGCGTGCTGACCACGTTGTTGTTCTACTGGCGCATCCTGCCGCCGGTGGTGCGCGGCATGGCGTGGCTGCTGGAACGCGCGCTCGGCGTCGGCGGCGCGGTCGGGCTGTCCACTGCCGCCAACATCTTCCTCGGCATGGTCGAAGCGCCGCTGTTCGTGCGGCCCTATCTGGCGCAGATGACGCGCAGCGAATTGTTCCTGGTGATGACCGGCGGCATGGCGGGAATCGCGGGCACCGTGCTCGTGCTCTACGCCACGCTTCTTGCGCCTTTGATTCCAGATGCCGCGGCGCATTTCGTGATCGCCTCCGTGCTCGGCGCGCCGGGTGCGATCCTGATCAGCCTGATCATGGTGCCAGAGACCACCGACCGCCTGACCGGCGGCGCGCTTGGCGAGGATCCCAAGATGCACGCGTCCTCGACCATGGATGCGATCGTCAAGGGCACCACCGCCGGACTCGAGCTCCTGCTCAACATCGTCGCCATGCTGATCGTGCTGGTGGCGCTGGTGCATCTTGCCAATGCGATCCTGTCGCTGCTACCTGACGTCGGCGGCGCGGCGATCTCGTTGCAGCGGATCCTCGGGCTATTGATGGCGCCGGTGTGCTGGCTGATGGGCCTGCCCTGGTCGCAGGCGGTCACCGCGGGAAGCCTGATGGGCACCAAGACGGTGCTGAACGAACTGATCGCCTATGTCGACCTGTCGAAACTCGCGCCCGACGCGCTCGATCCCCGTTCCAAGCTGATCATGCTCTATGCGATGTGCGGCTTCGCCAATTTCGGCAGCCTCGGCATCATGATCGGCGGGCTCGGCACCATGGCGCCGGAGCGGCGCGACGAGATCAACGCGCTGGGGTTGAAATCGATCGTCTCGGGCACGCTGACGACCTGCCTGATGGGCGCGATCGTGGGGCTGCTCGACTGATCTGTCGCGCCGAATGACGGCGTCTCACGCGCTCAATTCGACCGTCTTGAACTCCGCCGGCAGAATCACCTCGAGCAGTTCGACGTCGTCGGAATAGTCCAGGATCATGTGCTTGACGCGCGGCGGCTGGGTCCAGGCACTGCCCTGTTGCATCAGGTTCTCGCCCTCGCCTTCCATGTAGGTCTTCACCCAGCCCTTCAGCACATAGACCATCTGAAAGTCGACGTCGTGGAAATGCAGTTTTGAGACTTCCTCGGGATTGCACGGTCCGAGCAGCCGGATCACATGCGCCCGCGCCGCCCCGCCACTGGCCTCGACAATGCCCAGGTCACGGTAGGTCGCATAGGCGCGCAGGCCGTCGGCCTTGAAATCCTCGTCGCGGTGATGGCTGATCGCGATGCGCTGCTTCGGCTGCGCACGCTTCGCTGCTGGCGTCGCGCGGCCTTTGCTCTTGATCGTCTTGCGCGCGGCGGTTTTGCCGGCGACCTTGCGCGCCGGCGATTTCTTCTGCGCGGCGGTCTTGGCGGCGGGCCGCGAGACTCGTTTCTGCTTCAGCTTCCTGGTGGCCATGTTTCTCTCCCTTCCGTTTCCGGGAGGAAAAGCTAGCACACAACTGTCTGGCCGGGCGGGCAAAAGCAGCTTATCCGCGGCAGACGGGAGACTTGCAAGGTGGGCTCAGGCGCGCCTTTGCCGCCCACCGTTTCTGGGCGAGAGGCAAATGGTGGGCGCGCTTCGCTTGGCCCACCATACGAAGCCTTGGCGCCGAGCCCACCGCGCGCGCCGCGGGCACACCCACGGCACGACCCGGCGGCTCTGTCTACCCTGCGCGATTACGTCAATGCAGCCGGAACACGCCGTCCACGGCGCGCAGCTCGGCGGGCTTGATCAGCTTGGAGTGCGCCACGGTGACCGCGAACAGCGGACCTTCGAGCTTCTGCTGCCAGAACTGCAGGAAGTCCCGCAGCGCCGGGAATTTCGGAAACAGATCGTAATTCTGCCAGACGTAGGTTTGTAGCAGTGACGGGTGATCGGGCATCCGATACAGAATCTGCGCCGTCGTCAGCCCGTAACCCAGAACCTGCTTCCTGAAATCCTCGGAAACAGCCCCAACCCTCGACACCATGCCAACCTCCATTGCTGGAGCGCATTTTCGGGGGTGGCCGTTGCCCAGAGATTCACCCGTCAGCCACCCGGTCAAGATGCGCTCACATGAGAGAAATGTGACGCACGATACCAATTCATCACAAGCCCAAATGTTTAACGCATTGTTGAAAAATCTTGCGTTAGCAGCAGCTTACCGCGCGTGCTAATACGGTATTTCACGTTCCGTTCCACAATTATTAAGCATGATCGAGAATTTTGGCAGGCCGCTCGTCCGAGTGCTAATTTTTCTGCTAAGGGCCTTGCCCGGCACACAACTCTGCCATATGTCCAAGGTGCTCGTGCTGGCACTCGCTGGCATTGACTGCCAAACCCCAGAAACTCTCTAACAAATCCAGGATCTTAGGAGGACTGCATGAAATTCCGTCCGCTTCACGACCGCGTCGTGGTCAAGCGCATCGACGCCGAAGAGAAGACCGCTGGCGGCATCATCATTCCCGATACTGCCAAGGAGAAGCCTTCGCAGGGCGAAGTGACCGCCGTCGGCCCCGGTGGTCGCGACGAAAGCGGCAAGCTGATCCCGATCGATGTTCAGGTCGGCGACCGCGTGCTGTTCGGCAAATGGTCGGGCACCGAGGTCAAGATCGACGGCCAGGAGCTGTTGATCATGAAGGAGAGCGACATCATGGGCGTTCTCACCGACGTCGCCACCAAGAAGAAGGCTGCGGCCTAAGCTCAAGCCCCCATCCGCTCACCCTGAGGAGCGCCTGCGGGCGCTGGCCGAAGGGGTGAGACACACCCGACAGGGTGAGATACCAGTCAACTCAGGGAAACCAACCAATATGTCAGCAAAAGATGTGAAATTCGGCGTTGATGCCCGCGACCGCATGCTGCGCGGTGTCGACATCCTCGCAAATGCCGTGAAGGTGACGCTCGGTCCTAAGGGCCGCAACGTCGTTCTCGACAAGTCGTTCGGCGCTCCCCGCATCACCAAGGACGGCGTCACCGTCGCCAAGGAGATCGAGCTCGAGGACAAGTTCGAGAACATGGGCGCCCAGATGGTGCGCGAAGTCGCCTCCAAGTCGGCCGACGCGGCCGGCGACGGCACCACCACCGCGACGGTTCTGGCCGCAGCGATCGTCCGTGAAGGCGCCAAGTCGGTTGCCGCCGGCATGAACCCGATGGACCTCAAGCGCGGTATCGACCTCGCGGTCGAGGCCGTGGTTGCGGACCTGCAGAAGAACTCCAAGAAGGTCACCTCCAACGAGGAGATCGCCCAGGTCGGCACCATCTCGGCCAACGGCGATGCCGAAATCGGCAAGTTCCTGGCCGATGCCATGAAGAAGGTCGGCAACGAGGGCGTCATCACGGTTGAGGAAGCCAAGTCGCTGGAGACCGAGCTCGACGTCGTCGAGGGCATGCAGTTCGACCGCGGCTACATCTCGCCCTACTTCATCACCAACGCCGACAAGATGCGCGTCGAGATGGAAGACGCCTACATCCTGATCAACGAGAAGAAGCTCTCCTCGCTGAACGAGCTGCTGCCGCTGCTCGAAGCCGTGGTGCAGACCGGCAAGCCGCTGGTCATCGTCGCGGAAGACGTCGAGGGCGAGGCGCTCGCCACCCTGGTCGTCAACCGTCTGCGCGGCGGTCTGAAGGTCGCCGCCGTCAAGGCGCCGGGCTTCGGCGATCGCCGCAAGGCCATGCTGCAGGACATCGCGATCCTGACCGGCGGCCAGGCGATCTCGGAAGATCTCGGCATCAAGCTCGAGAACGTCACGCTCGCCATGCTCGGTCGCGCCAAAAAGGTGATGATCGACAAGGAGAACACCACGATCGTCAACGGCGCCGGCAAGAAGGTCGACATCGAGGCGCGCGTGTCGCAGATCAAGGCGCAGATCGAGGAGACCACCTCGGACTACGACCGTGAGAAGCTGCAGGAGCGTCTGGCCAAGCTCGCGGGCGGCGTCGCGGTGATCCGCGTCGGCGGCGCGACCGAGGTCGAGGTCAAGGAGCGCAAGGATCGCGTTGATGACGCGATGCATGCCACCCGCGCAGCGGTCGAGGAAGGCATCGTCCCCGGCGGCGGCGTCGCCCTGCTCCGTGCTTCCGAACAGCTCAAGGGCATCCGCACCAAGAACGACGACCAGAAGACCGGCGTCGAGATCGTGCGCAAGGCACTGTCCTGGCCGGCGCGCCAGATCGCGATCAACGCGGGCGAGGACGGCTCGGTGATCGTCGGCAAGATCCTCGAGAAGGATCAATATGCCTACGGCTTCGACTCCCAGAGCGGCGAGTACGGCAACCTGGTCACCAAGGGCATCATCGACCCGACCAAGGTGGTTCGCGCGGCGATCCAGAACGCCGCCTCCGTGGCGGCGCTGCTGATCACCACCGAAGCCATGGTCGCCGAACTGCCGAAGAAGAACGCCGGCGGCGGCGGCGGCGGTATGCCCCCGGGCGGCGGCATGGGCGGCATGGACTTCTAAGTCCGGCTCCTCAAGGCAACCACACGAGAATGCAAAACCCCGGCAGCGATGCCGGGGTTTTTGTTTTTGCCAGACTTGCTTTCCCGTCATTCCGGGACGCCCCCGACACGACACCGTCGGTCACGCCTGATAAGCGCGCCGTATTTCCTGCTCGCAAGTCATGCGACCGGCGCTGCGAAGGACAACAGCAGTCGTCGTGTTGTCGTCAGCACCAGACCAAGGCTCGCGGCCTTGTCGGTGACCACGACCAGGGCACGGTCGGCTCTGGACGGACTTCTGAGCATGATGCTCAGGCAATCCGATGCGACGATCACGATCTCTTGGAAGTAGTGGTTTTCATCTGCGCTCCGCCCCCGGGCACGCCTGAAGAGAGTCTCGATCTTCTGGACGTTGTCACCCTGAAACAGCTCGGAGATCGCGGCGCCCAGCGACGGAGACTCGGCCATGTCTTCCGCATCGAGGCCGCTGCAATGCATGACTCGGCGCGTCCTCAGATCGATCCAGGCGGCGCTCAGACAGAGCGGCACCGCCGTCATCACTCTCGACAATAAGGCTTCCGCCTCTGGATCGCCCAACTCCGCGACAGGCGGGTTCGCGGTCAATGCCGGTCTGAATTGAGACGCACCGGAGTCAACGGCTACAGCCGCCAGCTCCTGTTCGATCCCGCGCGGCGCAGCCTGTTGTTTTTCGTCCCTCTCGTCGGTCTTGCGGGCTGCGCCGACATCCCGTCGTCGCAGCTGCACAAGGTTTGAAACCGCGTGTCGGATCGCGGCCAGCAGGTTCTCCCCACCGCTTGCCCGCCACAGCTCGGGATCCGCAATCAGATCGTCCGCACCCCGGCCGCGTATCGCATCGGGTACCGCGAGCAGCACGATCGAGGCGAACAGCTCCCCGGTTTCCCGTTGCAGCCTGGCCTTCACCCGCTGCAGGTCCCGCGCGCGGGTCAAATTGTCGGCGTGGGTGGCGACCAGGATGCCGCTGCTGCGCAACCGCGCAGGCAGGCCGAGCCATGTCTGTTGCTCGCTGCGGCGCCAGGCCTGGGTCGCGAGCGTGCACCAGATGCAGATATCGACGCTGTCGACGACGTCCAACGTCCGGCGATTGTCCTGATAGGGATCGGCAAAGCCTGCGGTGTCGAGCAACTCGATATGGCGAAGCAGTGGATTCGGCAGTCCTATGTCGAAGCGGCTGATGTCCTCCCGGGACAATGCGGCCATCGCATCCGGAGACACCATCTCCCGCGAGCCATCGTGATTGATCGCCTCGATCTGGAGTTCAGGCGCGTAGCGCACTACGGTCGAGCGACGCGTGCTCGAGAGCACTGCCGTGGGCAGTACCTCGCGGCCCAGCAGCAGGTTGGCAACCGACGATTTGCCGGCGCTGAATTCGCCAAACAGTCCGATACGAATCAGCCGCCCGGAGCCCGGGGAATCGAAGCCGTCCGTCAGTCGCTGCGGTTCCATCATCGACGCGCCGAAGCCGGGCAAACTCGCGCTGGTTTCGTGGTCGCTATGAGTCCCCGTCGCTCGAACGAGGCCC
>NZ_JBAURI010000211.1:0-4478 GCF_049581145.1 Bradyrhizobium sp. | reverse complement strand
CCTGAGGCGTCAGCGGAATCTCTGTAACTATAGTACCGCATGGCCTGAGCGCATCGTTGACCGTATTGGCGGCCGCCTCATGAATACCAGGCGGAAGCGTACCGGGACCGAAAGAGATGGGCGGCGTGCCGTTGCTCGCAGTGCCGACAACGCTGTCGGCGATATCGGGCTCGGCAGGCCTCGATTGGAGGATGGCGGTTGCGACATCCAACATATTGCTACGCCGGATTTTGGCTTTCTCTCCATTCATGGCGAGATGCATGGCGAGCAGATCCAGCGCGTTGCCAACGCTGGTTGCACGGACGTCAGCGAAAGCCGAGGCTTTCATGGGTGTCACCTTCCCCGGCAGAATTCTTGGTATATTTCGCGGGATTAGAGGGCAGCGACTATCAAAGGTCAAGTTTGTTTATCGAACGATTATTTCGTGAAATTCGACTTTTGGACTTGTCTTGGAAGCACCGACGAAGCACGTTCGGTGCACAAAAGCAGGGCCCTTTGGGAGGCGCAGACGATGAAGCTGGGTTTCTTTACGATGCCAATCCATCCCCTGGACAAGGATTGGCGGCTTTCGCTGCAGGAAGACCGGGAGGCGTTCCTTTTGGCCGACGAGTTGGGCTTCTCCGAAGCCTATGTCGGCGAGCATGTCACCGACAAGGCCGAGAACATCACCTCCTGCATGATGTTCCTGGCCTGGATCGCGGCCGCGACCAAGCAGATCAGGCTTGGCACCGGCACCATCAACATGCCGAATGCCCATCCAGCCGCCGTCGCGGCCTCTATCGCGATGCTCGACCATATGCTGGACGGGCGGCTGATCTTCGGTATCAGCCCGGGAGGACTCCTGTCGGATGCGGAACTGTTCGGAAACCTCGCCGCCGACCGCAACGCGATGTTCCTCGAGGCCATCAATCAGGTGCTGCAGATCTGGGAAAGCGAGCCGCCCTACAATCTTGCGGGCAAATACTGGAACATCTCGACCGAGAAGACCCTGATGAAGGATATCGGCCAGGGATTCATCGCGCGCCCGCTGCAGCGGCCGCACCCTCCGATCGTCGTCACCGCGGTTGCGCCCTTCTCAAAAGGCGTCACCGAGGCTGCGGCTCGGGGCTGGGACCCGATCTCGGCCAATTTCCTGATGCCCGCCTGGGTGAAGAGCCACTGGCCGAAATACGTCGAGGGGTGCGAGCGCGGCGGCCGCGCGGCCGATCCCGCCAATTGGCGGGTCGCCAAGAGCGTGTTCGTGGCCAAGGATGCGGCCACCGCCAAGGCCTACGCCACCGACCCGAACGGGCCTTACGTCTACTACTATCGTTCGCTATTCACCAAGTTGAAGAAGAATGGTCGCATCGAGCTGTTCAAGACCAGGCGCGATCAGCCCGACGATGAGGTGACCCTGGAGGCGATCTGCGACAAACTGGTCATTTGGGGAACGCCCGAAAGCGTCACCGATCAGCTGCTGGCTTTCCAGGACGAGGTCGGTCAATTCGGCACGCTGCTTTATGCGGGCAAGGACTGGAAGGACCGCGAGTTGGGACGGCAGTCGATGATCCTGATGGCCGAAAAGGTGATGCCGCGGATCAATGCCGGTTCCTCACGACAGTCCAATGCGGCAGAGTAGTCTCGCTCCATCCATGAAATGAGAGCGCTGCCGCGGCTCTTGGCGACCGTATCCCCTATCAGGCGTAGATCGGCCCGCCCAACTCAAGCCGCCGAACGACAAGCGGACGGCGTTCTGCATCGCAGCAAATATCTGGACACGCTGCTGGACCATGTGATCGGCCACGACGAGTTTTTCTTGATGACCGCGAGCGAAATCGGTGACTGGGATCGCGATGAAATGACGAAACTCTGATCCGTCATCGTTCGATTGGCGCTCATCCGACCGCCGTCACCGGCGTGCGCATGACCGGCGGGAGGCGTTGCCCGAAAACCCGCTCGTAGCCGGCGAGAAAGGCGTCCACGGCATCGCCGATCATCTGCTCCTTGTCCTCAAGCACGGGCGACTCGTAGATATATTTTCGGACCCCATAGTAGAAAATTCCGCTGTGGAACACCCATGCCATTTCGAGTTCAGGCGCGGTTGGTCTGCTCTGCGCTGGCAATCCAGCTTGCTGGCGGCATTCCTTGATGATGCGGGTCAAGATCTTGTCGCGGACGATGCCGACGTACCAACGGTTGATGTCGAGCCCCTTGAGGCCGGAATAGAGATAGATGCGGATCCATTTGCGAGTGAAGATCACCTTCGTGTAGCCACGGTAGAATTCCTGCAGCCGATCGCGCAGCGGCCGGGAACGATCCGTCAGCAGCTTTTCCCAGCCGGTGTCGAGCGGTTCGAGATAAACCGTGCGATACACTTCCTGGATCAGGTCATCCTTGCTCGGGAAGTAGCGATACAAAAGCGGCTGGGTCACGCCCAACCGGCGCGCGAGGTCACGTGTTCCGCCGCCAAACCCCTGTTCCGAAAAGAACTCGGTCGCCTTGGCAACAAACTCCTTGCGGCGGTCGTCCGGAGAAAGCCGCTTCTGCTTGGGTCTCGCGCGCGTGGCTGCGGCTTTCCGCCTCATGACGACTTGTCGGCAATAAAACGGCCATAACCACCCCGGGCGAACAACAGCGGTTCATTGCGATTATAGGAATAGGCCTCGACCGCACCGAGAAAAATGACGTGATCGCCGCCGTAATATCGATCGACGGCGCGGCATTGAAAATTTGCGACGCTGTGCGCCAGAAGCGGGGCGCTGCCGAGGCCGGGCGTCCATTCGACGCGGGCAAACTTGTCTTCCGAGGACTTCGCGAATTTATTTGCGAGGTCCTGTTGCGAGGCGCCGAGCACATTGACCGCAAAATGGCTGGCGTTCTGAAACACGCTGAGGCTGCTGGAATAGAGCACCAGGCTCCAGAGCACCAGCGGCGGATTGAGCGACACCGACGCGAAGGAGTTGCAGGTCAATCCATATGGCTTGCGATCAGCTCCCGCCGCCGTGATGATCGTAACGCCGGTGGCGAAGGTGCCGAGCGCATTGCGAAAGTCCCGCGGATCGATCGGCGAATGGTCACTGGCTAATTCGTTGGCTGGATCGGAACCGGTCCGGTGCTTGGGCGCGTCGTTCATCCACTGGCCTCAGAGCGTCAGGTTTTCGGACGGCAGGCCGAGCGCCACACGACCGTAGTTGGTGCCAGCCGCATCGAAATTGAACGCGATGTGCGAATTGATCGCGTGGGCATCGCGAAATTGCCGCTGCAGCACGCCTGTCGTGAACAATCCGCGCGCGCCGCTCGCAGAAAACAACAGCGACACCGCTTCGGTGCAGAGATTGACGGAATAGGCCCCATCGCGCCGCAACCGGGTCTTGCCTGCCATGTCCGGAATCTGCCCGCGCCTCGCATCGGCCATCGCCGCGATGCAGTTCGAACGCATGATCAGGCGCGCCGCATCGATCTTAGCCGAGGCCTCGGCGATCTTGATCTGCGTGCTCTGCAGGTCGCCCAGCCTGGCGCGATTGGAGGTCGAGGCCCGATGCTGAGCGAGCTCGATATAATCGTCGAGACAGGCCTGCGCGTTGCCGAGCGCAACACCGGAAAGCACGTAAGGAAACAGCGAAATCACCGGCAGGGTATACAGGGGATTCGGATTGACGGCGCTGCCGGGAGTAGGACCGCCGGCGATGTCGTTCATCGCGATCGTCATCTGCTCTGCGACAAAACCCTCCCGCACTTCGACGTCGTTGGAGCCGGTGCCCTGCAGACCGGCGGCGTTCCAGGTATCGAGGATGCTGTAATCGCTCTTATGCACCAGGAAGAGCCGGTATTCGATGCCGTCGGCTTCGTCATCGGATGAAACGACGCTGGCCAGCATGTTCCACTCGCAGGACGCCACTCCCGAGGAGAACGGCCAGCTTCCATGCAGCCTGTAGCCGCCTTCGACTTTCCGGGCGCGGCCGGCGGGAAAAATGAAAGACGACGCAATCAGCGCATTGGCGTCCCTGTCCCAGACCGCGTCCTGCGCGCGCTTGTCGAACATCGCCAGCATCCAGTGATGGCTGGCAAGATTGGCCAAATTCCAGGCCACCGATGCGTCGGCCCGCCCCAGTATCTCGGCGACATCGACCAGTGCGACATAGTCGAGCTCCGATCCTCCCACCCGCTTCGGCTGCAGGATCCTGAAAAGCCCCGCCTCATGCAAGTCGCGTTCGGTTTCCGGCGGCAGGCGGCGCAGCTCTTCGGTGCGAGCCGCTCGATCGCGCAATCGCGGAAGCAGCGCCCGCGCCTGGCCGACGATGGGCGCAAAAGCGTGACCATCACCCTCCGGCCTGCTGGCTGGACTCGTGCTCGGCTTTCCACCAACACCCGCCATCGGGCGCTCCTCGCTTTCTCGCTCGCCGAGACGGACGTGCCCGACGCTTCGGCAAACTCCAAACCGACTTGACCGGTCAATGTAAGGGGTCGATTTTAGTTGACGATTGTCTACCGTGTAACAC
>NZ_JBAURI010000210.1:0-1952 GCF_049581145.1 Bradyrhizobium sp. | reverse complement strand
ACATTGGGCCCTCTGAAAAAAGATTGCATAACGTCTAAAGGCTAATCGACCACCTTCACGATCATCTTCATTCGGGGATGGATCGCGCAGATCACGGCCACGTCTCCGTCTTCCTTGAAAGTGACGTCGACCGAACTGCCCGGCGCCTGCGACCCCAGATTGAATTCATTACCCTTGCTGGTCGACATGATGTTGTGCGGCACACTGTCGTCGTTGAAGAAGGTGATCGACTCTCCCTTCTTGACAGTGACGCTCTCAGCCGAAAAGACGCGGCCCTGCTGGTGGATGACCTCGGTGGCAGCGAAGGCGCCGGTGGAAAGACCGGAGACAATGACGAGAATAATCAATTTCGATGAGCGCATGGCTTATTCCTTCCTGTTCGTTGTTAGCGCGGGAGACTTGGCGCCGCAGTAGGCGTAAGATCGCTGGTCAGACTCTTTAGGAACGCAACAAGATCGGTTTTTTCCTGGGCAGTAAGCCCGAGCGGCCTCATCAGGTCGGAACGGCTTTGCCGGTCGACACCGCCGCGGTCATAATGTTCGACAACCTCCTCGAGTGTCGCCAACGAGCCATCATGCATATACGGCGCGCGGCGGGCGATTTCGCGCAGGCCTGGCGTCTTGAAGGCGTGTTGCATCTTGATGACACCCGGCACGAACTTGCCGCGGCCAATATCATCGCTGGGCAGACCGATATCCTGGAAGCCATCGTTGGTGAAATTCCAGCCTTCGTGGCACGCCGCACATTGTCCTTTGCCGTTGAACACGGCGAACCCACGTTTGGCCTCTTCCGAAATGGCCTTCTCGTCACCCTCGATCCAGGCGTCAAAGGGGGCACGCTCGGAAACGACCATGCGTTCATAGGTCGCGACAGCTTTCGCCAATGTCTTGGCCGTCATGCCCTCCTCTGGAAATACTCGGACGAACATCGGCTTGTACTCGGGGATCGAATCAAGACGCTTCATCAGCTGCTCGAGCGGCATATTCATTTCGCCGGCCGACTGGATCGGACCCAATGCCTGCTCTTCCAGGGTCGGCAGCCGTCCGTCCCACATGAAAATGTCGCCCCACGCCGCATTGATGATTGTTGGTGAATGGCGGCCGAGCTTTTGCATGCCGTGGCCGACTCCGACCGTAAGGCCGTCTCCCCAGCCGAAACTGGGGCTGTGACAACTTCCGCAGGATTGCGCCGAAGAAACCGAAATACGTGTGTCGAAGTAGATCTTCTTGCCGAGCGCAGCCTTCTCCGGCGTGTATGGATTGTCTTTCGGAAAGGGAATCCCCGCCGGTCGACGATAAAGAGCCTTCAGGGCGTCGGTCCCCGGCGCGGCTTTCGGCTGCAGGGATACATGCTTGATTTCTCCGACGAGAGCGGCTGCCAGGACCAGGTTGGCAAAGCCGAAAGTCCCAAGCATGAACGAGCTAACGGCCAACCCTGTTGAAATGATCCGACCAATCCGGTTTGGCCGCATGATTTATCTCCGAGCTGGGAAATGACGGAAAACGATTGAAACGAATCGACCCAATGCGGCAACTACACCGCAAATCGATGTAAGATATCTTGCTTAAGAGCACCGTAAGAATACGGGCTACACCAACGCACGACGCCGCTTCGCACTCGATGCTGATCACGAATCAGGCCCGCTTTCGACCATCGCTCCTAGCGCACGGAATCGATTTATCGCTCCACGAGCTTTGCAAGTACTCAATGGGCCAGATGGAGTCCTTAACGCGACGCAACGGCATTTAGGAGACGTCGACGTCTCAGGTCGCGTTGGGCTGATCGCGCAGTTTCGTCTGCATGCGAGACACTTCCGGCCTGCCCCGAGCAACAGATATCAGCAGCCCTGCCAACCGGTAAGGTCCGGGCGAACTCCGGACATGACGGGAAAGCCCCGAAGTTGTTGCCGTTGGGCGAGAAAGGAAGCGAGCGATATTGCTTTGGGCCCTCGA
>NZ_JBAURI010000209.1:0-3281 GCF_049581145.1 Bradyrhizobium sp. | reverse complement strand
CCGGTCACGTCGGTGGTGCGGAAGTAGAACTGCGGCCGGTAGTTGGTGAAGAACGGGGTATGACGACCGCCCTCCTCCTTGGTCAGGATGTAGGCCTCAGCCTTGAACTTGGTGTGCGGCTTGACCGAACCCGGCTTGCACAGCACCTGGCCGCGCTCGACTTCCTCACGCTTGGTGCCGCGCAGCAGCGCGCCGATGTTATCGCCGGCCTGGCCCTGATCGAGCAGCTTGCGGAACATTTCGACGCCCGTGACGATGGTCTTCTGGGTGTCGCGCAGACCGACGATTTCGATTTCCTCGCCGACCTTGACGATACCGCGCTCGACACGACCGGTGACGACCGTGCCGCGGCCCGAGATCGAGAACACGTCTTCCACCGGCATCAGGAACGGCTGGTCGATCGGACGCTCCGGCTGCGGAATGTAGGCGTCGACCTGCTTCATCAGCTCGAGGATCGCGTCGTGGCCGAGCTTCTTGTCGGAATCCTCGAGCGCGGCCAGCGCCGAACCCTTGACGATCGGAATGGTGTCGCCCGGGAATTCGTACTTCGACAGCAGCTCGCGGACCTCGAGCTCGACCAGCTCGAGCAGTTCCGGATCGTCGACCATGTCGCACTTGTTGAGGAACACGACCAGCGCCGGCACGCCGACCTGGCGCGCCAGCAGGATGTGCTCGCGGGTCTGCGGCATCGGGCCGTCGGCCGCCGACACCACCAGGATGGCGCCGTCCATCTGCGCCGCGCCGGTGATCATGTTCTTCACATAGTCGGCGTGGCCGGGACAGTCGACATGGGCGTAGTGCCGGTTCTTGGTCTCGTACTCGACATGCGCGGTCGAGATCGTGATGCCGCGCGCCTTCTCTTCCGGCGCCTTGTCGATCTGGTCGTACGCCGTGAACGTCGCGCCGCCGGTTTCGGCCAGGATCTTGGTGATCGCCGCGGTCAGCGACGTCTTGCCATGATCGACGTGACCGATCGTTCCGATGTTGCAGTGAGGCTTGTTACGTTCAAACTTTGCTTTGGCCATTTGACTCTCCGTTCAGTCGTTAGCTGCCGCCAACGACAATCAGGCAAACTTCTTCTGGACTTCCGCCGATACGTTCGCCGGCGCTTCCGCGTAATGGTCGAACTGCATCGTGAAGGTTGCGCGCCCCTGGCTCATCGAGCGCAGGTTATTCACGTAACCGAACATGTTCATGAGCGGCACCATCGCGTTGATGACGTTGGCATTGCCGCGCATGTCTTGACCCTGGATCTGCCCGCGCCGCGAGTTCAGATCGCCGATGACGGAGCCGGTGTAGTCTTCCGGCGTCACCACCTCGACCTTCATGATCGGCTCGAGCAGCACCGACTTGCCCTTCTGCAGCGCTTCGCGGAATGCCGCGCGCGATGCGATTTCGAAGGCCAGCGCCGAGGAGTCTACGTCGTGATACTTGCCGTCGACGAGTTGCACCTTGACGTCGACCACCGGGAAGCCCGCGACCACGCCGGAACTCATGACGCTGTTGAGGCCCTTTTCGACGCCGGGGATGTATTCCTTCGGCACCGCGCCGCCGACGATCTTGGACTCGAACTCATAACCCTTGCCGGGCTCGTTGGGCTCGACCACGATCGAGACTTCCGCGAACTGGCCGGTGCCGCCGGTCTGCTTCTTGTGGGTGTACTTCACCTCGGCGCGCTTGGTGACGCGCTCGCGGAAGGCCACCTGCGGCGCACCGATATTGGCGTCGACCTTGTAGGTGCGCCTCAGGATGTCGACCTTGATGTCGAGATGGAGTTCGCCCATGCCCTTCAGGATGGTCTGGCCGGACTCCTGATCGGTCGACACCCGGAACGACGGGTCCTCGGCGGCGAGCTTGGCCAGCGCGACACCGAGCTTTTCCTGGTCGGCCTTCGACTTCGGCTCGATCGCGATTTCGATCACCGGCTCCGGGAATTCCATCTTTTCCAGAATCACCTGCTTGTTCGGATCGCACAGCGTATCGCCGGTGCGCGCTTCCTTCAGGCCGGCAAGGGCGACGATGTCGCCGGCATAGGCTTCCTTGATGTCTTCGCGGTTGTTGGCATGCATCAGCAGCATGCGGCCGATGCGCTCTTTCTTCTCGCGGGTCGAGTTCACGACGCCGGTGCCGCTCGCAAGGATGCCCGAATAGATCCGGCAGAAGGTGATGGTGCCGACGAACGGGTCGTCCATGATCTTGAACGCCAGCAGCGCCAAGGGCTCCTTGTCGTCCGCCCTGCGCACGACTTCGTTGCCATCCTCGTCGATGCCCTTGATCGCGGGCACGTCGATCGGCGACGGCAGATAGTCGACCACGGCGTCGAGCAGCGGCTGCACGCCCTTGTTCTTGAACGCGGAGCCGCACAGCACCGGATAGAACGCGCCGGTCAGCACCGCCTTGCGGATCAGGCGCTTCAAGGTCGCTTCATCCGGTTCCTTGCCGTCGAGGAAGGCGGCCAGGGCGTCATCGTCGAGCTCGACGGCGGCCTCCACCATCTTCTCGCGATATTCCTTGGCCTGCTCGACCAGATCGTCGGGGATATCGACATAGTCGAACTTCGCGCCGAGCGATTCGTCGTTCCAGATGATGCCCTTCATCTTCACGAGGTCGACCAGACCCTTGAAGTTGTTCTCGGCGCCGATCGGAAGCTGGATCGCGATCGGCTTGGCGCCGAGGCGGTCGACGATGTCGGCGAGGCATTTGAAGAAGTCGGCGCCGGTCTTGTCCATCTTGTTGGCGAAGACGATGCGCGGAACCCGGTACTTGTCGCCCTGGCGCCAGACGGTTTCGGTCTGCGGCTCGACGCCCTGATTGGAATCGAGCACGCAGACGGCGCCGTCGAGCACGCGCAGCGAACGCTCGACCTCGATGGTGAAGTCGACGTGGCCGGGGGTGTCGATGATGTTCAGGCGCTTGCCGTTCCAGAACGCGGTGGTGGCGGCCGACGTGATGGTGATGCCGCGCTCCTGCTCCTGCTCCATCCAGTCCATCGTCGCGGCACCTTCGTGCACTTCGCCGATCTTGTGGCTCTTGCCGGTGTAATACAGGATGCGCTCGGTGGTCGTGGTCTTGCCGGCGTCGATATGCGCCATGATACCGAAGTTACGGTAGTCCTCGATGGCATGTTGGCGGGGCATGGGGTTATTCCTTTGAATTCCGTTCGTTTCGCCGGTTCACCAGCGATAGTGCGAGAAGGCGCGGTTGGCTTCCGCCATCCGGTGAACGTCTTCGCGCTTCTTTACGGCGTTCCCCCTGTTATTGGATGCATCGAGCAGCTCCGC